>JAGPDK010000400.1 GCA_018057605.1 Kofleriaceae bacterium
TGTGGGAACGTTGGCGAGCGCTTACAAAACGTCAGAAATAGAGAACAACGATTCACACTTGGTGTCGGTGCCGCGAAACCAGTGCTTGCGACGCTGTGCGGCAATGGCACCATCGTTGCAAAAGCCGCTACGATGAGGATGGTGCTGCTCGTTGTCGGCGTGCTGGTGGCGTTACAAACTGCTGCCGACGCAGGGATTAGCGTCGAGGCCGGCTTGACCGGGACTCGGTCCACCACGCCGGTCGCCACCGGCGGCGGCACCGCATTCACGGCGGCCTGGTGGTTTCGTGATTCGCTCGCGGTGTCGCTGGCCAACAAAGAAGTGTACGTCGACAACGACGATGTGTTGTCGCATTTTGCGGTTGGGGTTAGCGCGATGAAGCGGGTCAATTCCATTGGCGTGCGCGGTGCCCTCAACCTGGTGCATGCGCACGAACAGATCCTTTCGCAGGTTTGGTCTAATCCATTAGCCACGCTGCTGGGCGTTGGCACGGGCACCCATCACCGCGCTGGCGCTAGCCTGGCGGTTGACCTTGTGATGCCGTTTCATCAACGCAACAACCACGAATGGTTTGCAGCGGTCGGGCTCGATGCGACGGTTTACCTCGACGATCGCGGTGCGCGCTGGTTGATGTCAACTCGGGCCACGCTGGGCATTATGTTTGGCGCACCCGCTGCCGGTCGCTGACGCACGGTCGCGCTGGCGATGATTGCCAGCGACGTTTTGGGGATTGCAAAATATTGTTGCGCAACGTGTAACGTTCGCGCGCTTGCCAAGACTGCTGAGGGAATCAATCTTTGAACCCTGGAGCAAGACGATGGCAACGATGTGTCCCCTGAGCGGCTGTAAATCAACTAAAGGCATGTGCATTCACGACAAACTCATGATTGTGATGGGCGGCATGTTTGCTGCGTTCGCTGTTGCCCACTGGGGCCTGCACTTGGTGTAGCGCGCCATGGCAATTAACAAACGTTGCACCTGGACTTACCGGCCGGGAAAAATTAGTTTGGTCCGGCGCAATGGCACCTGTTGATGAAAACGCATTGGTCGCGGCGCTTGGCCAAGGCGATGAGGCGGCGTTTCGTGAATTGGTGACGCGGTATCACAACGGGTTGAAACGAGTTGCGCGCACCTTCGTATCGAGCGATGCGTCGGCCGACGAAGTGGTGCAAGACACGTGGACCGCCGTGCTCACCGGCATTGCATCGTTCGAGGGTCGGTCTTCGGTCAAGACCTGGATCTTTCGGATCTTGGTGAATCGGGCCAAAACCAAAGGCGTGCGTGATGCGCGCATGGTGCCGGAATCTTCGTTGGGCAATGGCGAAACCGATGGCAGCCTCGATAACGAACACCCGGCGGTTGACGCTGCACGGTTTGATTCGCGAGGCATGTGGAGTGCGCCACCGCAGCGTTGGGGTGCAACCAGCCCGCAAGCGCATGTGTTGCGGCAGGAGTTAGTGCTCAAGCTGCAGGCTGCGATCGCGCAGTTGCCCGAGCGGCAGAGCACGATCATCGTGATGCGCGATGCCTTGGGCTGGTCGTCGGAAGAAGTTTGTAACGTTTTAGAGATTAGCGAGTCGAATCAACGCGTACTTCTACATCGAGGCCGGGCCCGGCTCCGTAGTATGCTCGAAGAATATAAGACCAACGGTTAACATGCTGACTTGCCAACAAATCACCGAAGTTGTCACCGACTACCTTGAAGGCAAGATGGGGTTGATGGATCGTGTGCGTTTTCAGATGCACCTTGGCATGTGTAAACATTGTCGGGCCTATCTCGATCAGATGAAGCAAACGATCATGATGGTAGCGGTGGAAGGGCAACAAGCCGCTGCGCCGATGCCGCAAGATGTTCACGATGCCTTGATGCAGCGTTTTCGCGATTGGAAGAAGTAGCGACGGTGCGGTAGGCGGCCCACTAAAGCCCGCTAGAGATCGTGACTTGACAAGTCGTTGTGTGGGTCTTATCGTAAAAACACGATGACTTCTTCTGCGGCTAAGGTTGATGATTGTTGTGATCCAACATTTGACACCGAAGACTTACGACCTGCACAAGGGCCCGACACCGATGTTGAACTCGCAGCGTTTGCCAAAGCGTTGGGGCATCCGGCGCGGGTGCAGATTTTGCGCATTTTGTCGAGACGAACGTCGTGCGTCTACGGTGAACTCGTCGATGCGATTGAGCTCGCGCAATCGACAATTTCACAACACGTCAAAGTGCTCAAAGAAGCTGGCCTGATTCGCGGCGAGGTAGATGGGCCGCGGGTTTGTTATTGTCTTGAGCCTAGGGCGCTGCGGCGGCTACGCGTTTTGGTTGCGGGCCTGTAGGTTTGTAATCGCATAATCACGAACATTATCTGATCTGAGAAAAGGGCTACACGATGACAACGATTCAAGTATTTGATCCGGCAATGTGTTGTTCCACCGGCATTTGTGGGCCATCTATCGATCCACAGTTAGTACGCTTCTCCGCCGATCTTGAGTGGCTCAAGCAACACGGGGTAGAAGTATCGCGGTTTAACTTGTCGCAACAACCGGCGGCGTTTGCCCAAGATGCCAGCGTTAAAGCTGCGCTCGAAAGCCACGGCGAAGCTGCGTTGCCGCTACTCAAAATCAATGGCGAGGTCAAATCGACCGGGGTATATCCAACGCGGGACGAGCTCGCGCACTGGGCGGGCGTTGCCCTTGATGCCGTTGTGGCCAAGCCTCGCACCGGCGGTTGTTGTGGACCTAAACCAAGTGTGGCGGCTGCGGTGAGTGAACCGAGCACCGGCGCTAGCGATGCTGTTACCAACGCTGATTGTTGCGGCCCGTCCGATAGTTCGTCGTGCGAACCTGGCTGTTGTTAACTGTCGTCGCATACGGTTAACGCCCGTCGCACAAGGATGTTGTCATGGCCCTGCTGATTGAAAAACCATCACGGATTCTATTTTTTACCGGCAAAGGCGGCGTCGGTAAAACCTCCGCGGCGTGCGCAACCGCCATTGGCCTTGCCGACGCTGGTAAGCGTGTGTTGTTAGTGAGCACCGACCCAGCCTCCAATCTTGATGAAGTGCTGGGAGTAAAACTCGGCAGTACGCCCACCGCGGTGCCCAACGTGGAGGGGCTGTCGGCGCTCAACATTGACCCGGTGCAAGCTGCCCATGATTACCGCGAGCGCGTGGTTGGCCCGTATCGTGGCATCTTGCCGACGGTGGCAGTAACCAGCATGGAAGAGCAACTTTCAGGTGCCTGTACCGTCGAGATCGCGGCGTTTGATGAATTTTCCAAGTTGCTCGGCGATCAAGCGCTCACGGCGCAATTTGATCATGTGATTTTTGACACCGCACCGACCGGCCATACGTTGCGCTTGTTGGCCTTGCCGGCGGCGTGGTCGGGCTTCATCGATACCAATGTTGGTGGCGCATCGTGCTTGGGCCCACTGGCCGGCCTGAGCGCACAGCGCGCGCTGTACGCCGCATCGAATGCAGCGTTGCGCGATGCAGCGACAACCACCTTGGTGCTGGTGGCTCGGGCCGACCGCGCGTCGCTCAAAGAAGCCGAGCGCACGCGGGGTGAACTAGCAGCGTTGGGCATGGCCAACGTGCGGTTGATTCTCAACGGGGTATTTCAGGCACGCGATCGTAGCGATGCCATTGCGGTTGCGCTTGAAAGTCGAGGCGCAGCGGCGGTTGATCAAATGCCGGCCGGCCTGCGGTCGCTGGTGCGTGTTGACGTGCCGCTGTTGCCGTTTGGCTTAGTTGGGATTCCAGCATTACGTGCCATGGGCGGGCCGGGCCGCAGCGATCAAGATCTGGCACCGACCGCCAGCATCGCACCGACGTTTGTTGCTGACACGTTGGCAACGCTCGTTGATCAACTAGCTGCGCATGGTCACGGTGTGATCATGACCATGGGCAAGGGCGGGGTCGGCAAAACTACCGTCGCTGCGCGCATCGCTGGGGCCCTGGCTGGGCGCGGCTTGCCGGTCACGCTCACCACCACGGATCCAGCCGCACATGTGGAACAAGCTGCCAAGGACCTTGGGGTTGACGTCACCACGTTGCAGATAACCCGCATCGATCCTATCGCTGAAACCAAGCGTTACACCGACGAAGTGTTGGCCAACGCTGGTGCTGGGTTGGACGCTGCGGGTCGCAGCTTGCTCGAAGAGGAGTTGCGCAGTCCGTGTACCGAGGAGGTCGCGGTGTTTCGGGCTTTTGCCGATACCGTGGCGCAAGGTGTTGGCCGGTTTGTGGTGATCGATACCGCGCCGACCGGGCATACCTTGTTGCTGCTGGATGCAGCCGAATCGTATCACCGTGAAGTGCTTAAAAAGCCGAGTGGTAACTCGCAAGCGGTGCAGCAATTGTTGCCGCGCTTGCGCGATCCTGATTTCACCCACGTGATGTTGGTGGCGTTGCCCGAAGCGACGCCGATTCATGAAGCGATGCAGCTCGAACGAGATCTGGCCCGCGCCAATATCAAACCGTACGCGTGGGTGGTGAATCAAAGCCTCACGCCGTTAACGGTTACCGACCCAGTGTTGCGTATGCGTCGCGCCCATGAAGCACCGCATTTGCAAGAGTTAGTGGATCATGGCGCACGCGTGGTGCTGGAGCCGTGGCGCGCAGATTCAAAGAAGTAGGAACGGTACATGCACATTGATCAATCAATTCTGTTTTTGTGTGTCGCTAACTCGGCGCGCAGCCAAATTGCCGAAGGCTTGGCTCGCAAGATCTTTGGCGATCGGCTGGTGGTGCAGAGCGCTGGTAGTGAACCAAGCACGGTTAATCCGTATGCGATTGAAGTGATGCGCGAAGTTGGCGTTGAGCTAACCAGCCATCATTCGAAATCGGTGCAGACCATCGACCCAGCGACGGTGGACTTGGTAATTACCTTGTGCGCCGAAGAAGTTTGCCCGGTATTTCTCGGCGCAGCGCAGCGCTTGCATTGGCCCATTGCCGACCCAGCGAGCAAAGATCCAGCACTGACCCGCGATGATTTGTTGGCACGGTTTCGCCTAGCTCGAACCCAGATTCAGGGCCGGCTCGAAGTGCTCGACGCGCTGTTGGCCATTGGCCCAGCAGTGGCAATGTCTGGCCCTGCGGCCACTGAGTTTCACGCGAGTGTACGGGTTAGCAACTTGCCGCGCAGTGCGTATTTTTATAGTTGGCTGTTGGGTGCGCCTAAAGAGTGGACGCATCGTTATGCCACGTTCGTGCGGCCCGATTTGCACACCAATTTTGTCATCGTGGTCGCAGATGACCACACGCTGCATCGTGACACGCTCTATCATCTTGGCATCGCGGTCGCCGATAAAGCCGCGGTGCTCACCGCGTATCATTTGGCCGGTACTGCTGGCATTGCGGTCGAAAAGCCACCGCGCACCACCTGGCGCGGTACGCCGCTGCATGAGCTGTGGCTCAAGGATCCCGATGGCAATCTGGTGGAGATCTATGCGCGTTTGAATGAGGCGGAAATGAGCGAAATGCCGGCAGATCAAGAGCCGTGGTTGTTGGTGTAGCTACAGAACCAGCACTCGGCCCCAGCCATCGCACGCTGCGTGTGACATGTTGAACGTTAAATTGCCATGCCACATGAGCCGAAGTG
>JAGPDK010000401.1 GCA_018057605.1 Kofleriaceae bacterium
GACCTAGCCCGCATGCCTGACGGGCTGCGCACTATCGTTGGCGAGCGCGGCATTACCCTGTCAGGTGGTCAACGTCAACGTGTCGCGTTAGCCCGAGCCTTAGTCGGTCAACCGTTGATGTTAATTCTCGACGACAGCCTGTCCTCGGTTGACGCTGAAACTGAACGCACCATCTTGAACAATCTACGCCAAGCGCGCATTGGCCGTACCGTGGTGCTGGTGTCGCATCGCGTTGCCGCCGTCAAAGACGCTGACCAAATTTTGGTCATAGACGGCGGCTGCATCGTGGAACGCGGTACCCACGCCGACTTGCTGAGCAAAGCCGGCGTCTACGCCGACTTGTATCAAAGTCAGCTCGATACCGAAGGCTTGCGCGAACCTGAGGTGGCGCAGTGAGCCAGCGCACCGACGAAGCCGTGCTCGGCAAAGCCTACGACATTGTGTTGTTGCGGCGCTTGTGGCCGTTTGTGGCCCAACATCCGCGGCTGTTACTCGCCAGCATTTTGCTGATGCCGTGTTCGATTGCCTTTGAACTTGCACAACCGTACATCGTGAAACTCGCGCTGGTGAACCACATCGCGATCAATCAAACTGCCGGGCTGGGGTTGTTGGCGTTGATCTACACCGCGCTGGTGCTCGGCCAGAGTATTTCGTCGTACTTTGAACAATCCAATGTGCAGCTCTTAGGGCAGCGCTCCATGCATTCGCTGCGGTTGGCGATTTACGATCATGTATTGGCCCAGCGCGCTGGATTTTTCGATCGCATGCCAGTGGGCCGGCTGATGACCCGGATGACCAACGATATCGAAAACATCAATGAGATGTTCGCCCAAGGTGTGGTTACGCTGATTGCCGACTTCGTCAAGATGACGGTGATCGTCGTCATCATGCTGGTGCTCGACTGGCAACTCACGCTACTCACGTTCACTACCTTGCCGCTGCTCTGGGGGCTAGTGCGTTACGCGCGCGGTGCCATGCGGCGGTCTTTTCGTGAAATCCGTTTGCGTTTGGCAGCCATGAATTCGTTTGTGCAGGAGCATCTGTCGGGCATTCGCGTGGTGCAGTTCCTTGGCCGCACCGAAGCCGCCGGGCGCCAATACAACACGATCAATGCGGCGCATCGCGATGCCTACCTTGAATCTATTCGCGCCGACGCTGCGATGTATGCCATGGTCGAAGCGATCGGCGTGCTCGCCATTGGCCTGGTCGCATGGTTCGCTGCACGCCGGCTCGGCGCCGACGCCACATCCGCGATTGTTGCCGTCGGGACGGTTGCGGTTTTTATTGAATACATCAACAAATTTTTTATCCCCGTGCGTGACCTGTCGGCGAAGTACGCCGTGATGCAAGGCGCCATGGCAGCGGCCGAACGCATCACCAGCTTGCTAGATACCCACGAACCCGATGGCACGGCGCGGCCACTCGGGCTAACCGATGCAACGCCTGGCGCCGCCGCCGCCAAGGCGGATTCCGGCGCGGCGATCACGCACATACCGCCACCGGCCAACGCCGACACCGCCGTGGCATTCCAACACGTTTCGTTCGGCTACGGTGATGACTTGGTTTTGCGCAACGTCACGCTGGCGGTGCCACGCGGCGCTACCGTTGCGGTTGTTGGTGCCACTGGCTCAGGCAAAAGTACCCTCGTCAAACTATTGGCACGTCTGTACGAAACGCAAGCGGGCCATATCGAACTTTTTGGCACCGACATCGCGACGCTGCCGCTCGACGTCGTGCGCAAACGCATCACCGTGGTTTCGCAAGATGTCATGTTATTTGCGGGCACGCTGTATGAAAACATTGCATTAGGCTCGACGATCGAACGCAGCAAAGTCGAAGCCGCGGTCGCCAGTGTTGGGCTCAATCACATTTTAGGCACGCGCGGCCTCGACCTTGACACACCCGTGCGTGAACGCGGGGCCAACTTTTCAACCGGCGAGCGGCAACTCATTGCGTTTTGTCGGGCCCTGGTACGCAACCCTGAAGTGCTGGTGCTCGACGAAGCGACCGCGCACGTCGATCCGCAAGCCGAACGATTGATTGAAGCCGGCGTCGCAGCGCTCATGAAAGACCGCACCACGTTGGTGATCGCACATCGGTTATCAACCATTCGCAACGCCGCGATGATTGTCGTTATGGATCGAGGCCGCGTGATCGAAACCGGCAGCCACGATGAGTTAGTGGCGCTCGGTGGCATGTATGCGGCGCTGGAACGCACCTTCCGCCGAAAGTAGCGGATCAGTACTTACACGCTGAAACTTGAACCACAACCACACGTCGATTTGACGTTGGGATTGTTGAACTTGAACCCGCTCTGCAAGCCTTCAATGTAATCGACTTCAGTACCAATCAGATACATCATGCTCATTTCGTCGACGACAACATTGACGTTATTGATCGGAAATTGCCGATCAACTTCGGTGACTTCATCAAAATACAAGTCGTACGAAAAACCAGCGCAGCCGCCACCGACGACGCGCAGGCGCAAACCCATGTTGCCTTCGATGCCTTCGGCCTCACGAATTTCATTTATTTTTGCAGCGGCACCATCGGTGATCTTGATCATCGACTCAGGGCCAGCAGCATCAACCACGCTCATTGGCGCGGCGTCGGTAGTTGGTGAATGAGTATGTACGTTGCTCATTGGAATCCTCGTTTCAAAAAGTGGGTCACCCTACACTGGACAAATCGAAGTTAGGAAGCGCTGACCTTGCAAATCTTACCCTTACGGAAGGGTTTCGCACGCCGATCTTACAACGAATCTCAATTTCTAATATTTACAAATAGTTGAACCATTGACGTAGCAGCCTGAGCCTGCCATTTTTGACAGTGATGTCGATGATTCGTTGCGCCGAGTGCCACGCCAACATCCCTGTTCCTGCCGAACTTGAGGCACGAACGATGAAGTGCCAGTACTGCGGGGCCGGTCAGCCGGTGCCGGATTTACTGGCGCGCGAACATGCCTTGCTGCAGCGCAAACTAATGGAACAAGATCAGCGCGAACGCGAGCAAAATGCCGTGCGCGAACAGCAAGAGCGACGCGAAGCCGCAGTCGAACGCAAACGCAGCATCCGCTGGGGCCGTGTCACCGGCATATTTGCAATGCTGCTGGCGCCCACCATCATTGCCATCACGGTTTTCGATTTGCCTGCCCGCTTAGGTTTTGGCGATGCCGGGGCCGATCGGGTCAGGCTTGTTGCGGAGCAGTTGAAGGGCCGTGGCTGCCAAGTCGCAGTCGGTGCCAGCTCGCTATATACCACGGGTACGGTCAGCAAACTTTTACCATCGCCCAAAGGCTGCCTTCGCGTACTCGCTGCGGGTGGTCCGGATCAGCACAGTTTAACGATTCGCATCTTCGACCGCGATGGCAAAGAAGTCGCCAAGAGCGGCAGTTCGGCCGACCCACAACTGGAACACTGCATCACTGGCGAAGGCACCGTGCGCTACGAAGTGGTGCCTGGCATGCTCGATAAAGGTCGGCTGACCCACATGGCATTGACCTGCCCGGTGGCCGCGCCAGCCGAAGCTGCGCCGAGCAATAGCGGCAGCGGCAAGCACCGCAAATCCAGATAGACGCAACCACTACGAACACCGTCCGAGCGCAGTACTGCCAGCGTAGCGGCGCGCTGATCTTAGCTTCCACTTTCATTGTAGCAGCTTGGGAATTTCGGACGTGATGGCGAGGTTGACCAGATGGGGGAATGGATGGGAGAACGGATGGCTCACCGAGGCTGCAGCGGGAGCGAGCTGGAGCTTGAACGGCTGCGCTGCGGCTGGCCGCGCGGCTGCGTCGGTTGGTGCTTGCGCGTTGCCTGATGCACCGCCGTCGCGTCGCGGGTGGTTGCGGGACTTGATAGCGAAGCTTGGCATTTCCCGAAGTTCAAGATCGGGTTCAGGGTCAGCGGGTGAATCTGGAACTTGAATTGGCGATAGTTGTCGACGCCAATATTGAGCATCAGAGTCGTGTCTGGTTGTGCGTCCGGTTTTCGGACTTAAATTTCTTGCAAAAACAAGAATAATATTTTCGATTTATGTTGACGTGATTTCTTAGGCGAAAATCTTCACGTTAACGATTGGCACACAAAACGGTTGTGCAACGCTGCCATGTTCGCGGCATGAACCGATAGTCAGTGTTGGTGAGTTTCTTTCATCACACTGACACTTCGCCGCACAGTGAGGCAATCACAGCGTCGAAAAAACAGGTGATAGAGTTGCTTTATGATGCAAGGTGCAGAGGTGAAGGTGGCCATCGACGTCGATGCGCTGGGTGATCAAATCGCTGAAATGTCAGCGCATATCGACGCTGCGATGCATCGGCTGTTAACAGCGATTCGTGAATTCGACATTGCCTCGGGCTGGCATGTGCACGGCGCGTTGTCGTGTGCACATTGGTTAGCGTGGCGGGTTGGCTGGGATTTGCGCACTGCACGCGAGCGAGTACGAGTTGCACGCAAGCTGGCAGAACTGCCGCTGGTTGACGAGCAATTGCGAATTGGCGCGATGTCGTATTCGCAAGCCCGGGCGATTACGCGAGTGGCTACGGCTGAGAAGGAGGCGCTCTGGGTCGCGTACGCCAAGCGCATGCCAGCGTCTCAGCTCGATAAATTGTGCCGCTCGTATGAGAACGTGCAGGCGTATGATCAAGTGCATGGGGTGGAGGCTGGAGCGATGGCGGCGGCACAAGTTGCGGCGCAGCGCACGGTGATTCGGCGAAGTCTCGATAACGGCATGGTGAAGTTTGAAGTTGTACTGCCGAGCGATGAAGCGGCGATCGTTTGGGCCGCGCTTAATGCTGCACTTGATACATCGAGCGCGGAACCGATTGGGGCGGAACCGACTCCCGCGGGACCGTCGATTACGGAACCGTCGCCCGCAGACCAGACTCCCGCGGAACATTCGCCCGCCAAACCGCCAACGGTAAAAGCACCATCGTCTGCCGACCGTGGCCGACAGCGCGCCGATGCGTTCATGAATATTATCAAGGATCGCGTGCGCGGTGCTCGACCTCAGCGCACCCCAGTCGAAATCATCATCACCGTGCCCCGCGCCGGCCTGCACGGTTCCTCGGAACCGTCGGACCTTGCCATGATGGCCGACGGCGAAGTTATTGCTACTTCTACCGCCCGACGCTTGTGCTGCGACGCTGGCGTAGTGGTTGCTCACGTCGACGCGCAAGGCGTGCCGCTGTCGGTCGGCCGCAAAACCCGCACCATTCCAGCCGCAATCAAACGTGCATTGTTGCTGCGCGACCGCACTTGCCGTTTCCCGGGTTGCACGCACAGCCGCTACGTCGACGGTCATCACATCGAGCACTGGGCCAACGGTGGCGAAACTTCGGTGGCGAAACTTCGTTGGCGAATCTCATGTTGTTATGCAGTGCCCATCATACGATGCTGCACGAAGGCGGCTGCCGGGTTGAAGCCAATGCCAATGGCTGGAATTTTTTCGATCATCGCAACCGTCGCATCGACGTGCAACCGGATCGCATAACATCAAGCGACGTTGGTGCGAGACGTGGCCTCGCGGCGTTACACGATGCGCACGCAGAGCTCGCCATTACGGCTACCACCAACACGTCGAAGTGGACC
>JAGPDK010000402.1 GCA_018057605.1 Kofleriaceae bacterium
CGCCGGCGCGCGCCAAGCGCACATCGACGCCGGCCGCTGGCTTGCCGGTTTGAAGATCCGTAGCAAAAGCCAACAACAGCTCGTTGTCAACCGAGGCGTCGATGCCCAGCTTGGTGGCTTGCACCCAGATGTACATCCGGGGTGGCTCATAACCTTCTTTCCAGGGCGACGGTTCGATCACCGCAATAACATGGCCCACACCGCCAGTGCCCAGCGCTTTGCTTAGATCAACTTTGGTTTCGACCAAATGATCTTTGCCTTGGGTGGTTGGCATGCTGCCATCAAACACTTTGCGGCCTGGCATCGTCGGTGGTTTGTCTTTGTTCCACAAGTTGCGCATGTATTCGCCAAACGCAGGGAACTCGGCCGGGGTAACTTGGTAGAGTTTGTATTTGAGCAAATCGTAGTTCACCGTGAACATATCGATGCTTGGGGATTTGGCGGCCGGGTCAAGCACCACCACACCTTGCGGACCAAAGAATGCCGGATTGGCTTCGGTGACGTTCCAGTCGAACACTTCGTCTTTGCCGAGCGTTTGGCCGTATTCATCGACGATTGTCGACGATACTTTGACCTTGTAAGTGCTGCGCGCAATCGTACCGCCTTGCACATTGATCGTGTTGCCATAGTTCATCACTTTGAGCCCTGGCACGTCTGGGGTCACAGTGATCTGCTGGTCAACAAACTTGTCCATATCCAACGAGTTGTTGAATTGAATCGAAAACGGTTGGCCCGGCGGGCACTTATTCTGATAACCGCATTGGGCATTGTCTATTTTCAGCGGTGGATACGTGCGAAATCCAAGCGCTTGCGCTTCTGCCGTTTTGTTCGGGCCTTCGGCCGATGGCGTGCCAACCGGAAACTCGACGGTAACCGCGGTATCGGTCGGAAAGGCGTCCAACGCGCGGAACGCGACCCAGTTGCTCTTACCGTTGTCGTTGGCGGTCGCGACCAGGGATTTGATCGTCGAGTCCTTTTCAATTTCAGCAACATCGAGTTGCCGCACCGCGTAGGCTTTGCCGTTGGCCGTGACCTTGAGAATCGAGGTGAGTGCCGCAGCGTCGATCTGCTGATCAAACGAAGCGAACATCGGCACATCCGTCCGATGCGAACTACCGTTGGGGTACCGATTCACCAATTTAGGCGGTGGCGTGGTGAACGAAAAACTCACCGGCTTTTTCAGTTCGTTGCCGTTGGCGCTTTTGGTACCTGCGGCAATTTCAACTTTGTACGTAGTGGCTTGCGGGAAACGCACCAATGGATCAAACAGAATCGTGCGGGTACCGATCCAGCGCCACTTGCCTGCGGGCTGCGGCGTGAGCTTAACAGGTTGATTGGCCGCGGCATCGTCCTGCGAGGTCACCGCCACCATGGCGTCGGAAAATGTCACCGAAAGTTCCGGCGCCAACGGCACGTCGCCTTCAGGCATGTAACGCAGCACCGTTAACGCTTTGCCAACTTCACTGGTCTTGGGCGGCAACAGTGAACTTGGCGGCGCAGGAAACGGGTTGGCCTCGACCTTGCCCGTGCGCGGAGGTGGCAACGATTTTGGCCGCAACGCGAAGTCTTGGCGGTCGTTTTTATCGGTGGCAATCGGTTTGGCCCGACTCAACAGGGCCGCAACCTCGGCGTCGCCAAGTTTGGTCGCTGGCGCAAGCTTACTGTGATCCACGGCGTCGACTCCGGATTTGCCGTTCGACAACCGCATGTCTAAGCCCTTGGGTAAATCACCGGTTTGCACTAACGCTTGGCCCACCGGCGTCGCGCTCCCGCCCGCCGTTGACGCCGTCGTGCTGGTCTTGGAGCCACACGACGTTGCGACAAAACTCCATAGCGTCACCATGGTGGCAGCCCGCAGGCCGGCCGAACGCTTCACTCGATTGAATCGCGGGTTCTGGTTCACAGTCCACTCCTTCGCACATGCCCTGGTTACATCGCAGGTGTACGCGCGAACGTGCGTTTCGCGCTAACTGCTAAAGCCTTGCGCGGCAAACGCTACAGGTCAAGCGCCGCATCGCGATTCCGAAGTTTATTTCGTCGCACCACGACGACAATTTACACCCAAGGCGCAACGCTGCCCCGGTGTCAGCACGAATCACGCGACCGACGGCGGCACACATCGTCGGCCGAAGCCCGGCAAATTGTTATTTACTTGGCGTATTCGCTAGCACGAGTTTCGCGCACCACGACGACACGCACTTGGCCTGCATATGCGGCTTCATTTTCAATCGCACGGGCAATTTCACGCGACAGCACCAAGGCTTCGCCGTCGTTGATTTTGTCGTTCATCACCATGACGCGCACTTCACGACCAGCTTGCAGCGCGAAGGCCTTTTCAACGCCAGTGAAGCGCTGGCACAGTAATTCCAAATCTTCAAGGCGCTTAACGTACGACGCAAGTTGTTCGCGCCGAGCGCCTGGCCGCGCCGCTGACAGCGAGTTGGCCGCTGCAACGATGTGATCGAGCACGCTTTGCGGTTCAACATCACCATGATGTGAAGCAATCGCTTGGCAGATCCGTGGCGCTTCGCCAAATTTGCGCGCCAGGGCAGCGCCAACTTCGGAATGAGCGCCTTCTTGTTCGTGGTCGACGGCTTTGCCAATATCGTGCAGCAGCCCCGCGCGCCGAGCCAACTTCACATTCGAACCGATTTCCGCTGCCATTAAGCCAGCGAGATAACCAACTTCTACCGAATGCAGCAACACGTTTTGGGCGTACGACTGCCGGAACTTCAAGCGGCCAAGCTGCTTCACCAATTCCGGATGCAAGCGATGCACGCCCAAGTCGAACGCCGCTTGTTCGCCGGCTTCTTTGCAGACTTTTTCAACGTCTTTTTCCGCCTTGCGGACGACTTCTTCGATACGGGTTGGATGAATGCGACCGTCGGCAACCAACGCGCCTATCGCTAACCGGGCAATTTCGCGACGCACTGGATTGAAGCACGAAATGGTGATGGCTTCCGAGGTATCGTCGATAATCATATCGATGCCGGTGGCGGCTTCGAGCGCGCGAATATTGCGGCCTTCGCGCCCAATCAAACGACCTTTGAGATCATCCGATGGCAGCGGCACTACCGCGACGGTGCGTTCATGCACAAACTCGCTGGCATAACGCTGGATAGCCGTGGCCACAATGGTTTTAGCTCGCGCCGCTGCTTGTTCGTTGGCTTCGTCCTCGATGCGCTTGAGTTCGCCAGCCGCCGCCGCATAGGCTTGGCTTTTGACTTCTTCTTCAAGCTTTTTGCGCGCTTGCTCTTCCGACAGCCCAGCGATCGCTTCAAGTTTTTTCTTGGCGGCTTCTTGGGCCGCCTCGGCTTTTTCCACCGCTACTTCGGCTTGTTTAACTTTGCCATCGACGCTGCGCTCTTTTTTGTCGAGCTCAGCGACTCGGCGTTCAGCATCGCGCTTCTGCCGATCGTGATCTCGCTCTTTTTGGGTTAAGGCTTCTTCGCGCTTAGCCAACTCGGCGCGACGCGCGCGCTGCTCATCCTCCAACACAGCTTTGGCTTTAAGCGCGGCTTCTTGGCCTTCGACTTGCGCCGCTTTGCGAATAGCCTCAGCTTCTTTTTCAGCTGCTGCGCGCAACACACCGGTTTGATCGTCGAGCAACTTGGCAGCCGCGGGATCCGCTGCTTTGTTGCCAAGTTTGCCGCCCAAAAACACCCCTGCGCCGAGCCCGAGCCCGACCGCAAGTAAAATGAGAATCGCTTCCATAACGTACTCGTTTCTAGCAAACAGGCCTATCCGTCAATGCGATGGGCCCGTGTCTCCGTGATGATTAGGTTTACGTTCGAGTCGTGCGGTGCCCTTGGCACCTCGTCAACCCATTGACAGTCAAACACCGCTGCCACCCGCAACGCATGCGTCGCAAGGGGCAAGGTTGAATCATAATAGCCACGACCCCAACCGATCCGGGCGCCGGTCGCGTCGACGGCCAACGCCGGAATCACCATTACGGCAATGTCCGCAAGCTGCAGTTCGGTTGACGTGATCGTCGGTTCACGCAAGCCAAATTGTGATGGCTCCAGCATTGCGATCTCGACCGCAAAAAATTTCAACACGCGCGTGCCCGGCATGACGCGCGGATACCCAACCACGAGTCCCTGAGTTCGGGCAGCTTGGTCGAGCTCGGAGGTTGCCACTTCACTGCCTTTGGCAGCGTACAACGTAACGATTGAGCCAGCGGGCAACGAAGCAAACACGTCGCGCGCTATGGTTTGCGAGATCACATGCGAGGCCGCGGCGCGCTCGGCTGCGCCCATCGCGTCGCGGCGCGACACCGCACTTAGTCGCGTAATCGCTTTGGCGTGCGTGCGCACCGGGTCCGAACTATGGGTCGCAGTCATAGAAAACGCCGCGATGATAGCGACCACGACGATGCAATCAAGGGCCTAAACCATCGGATCGCAAGGAATTTTGCAGGTCACTAGCTAAAACTTACGCCAACAGATCGGCGTGGCGTTGCATCAGAAAATTAGCGAGCGCGACATGACTGGCAGCGGCATCATCGAAACACAACGCCATACCGCGGCGGCCAGAGTTTTCGACCCGCACTACTTTTGCGTCAAACCGAACCGGTTCGAGGTTAGGCAGCGCAACCATCAGCACGCCGGCCGTGCCCACCTGGTCACAGTCGGGTGAATGCAAAAATAGACCGGTACGCGACAAATCATCGACCAGCCCGTCGACCACAAGGTCATCGGTTAGGTAGAGCGCCCGGAGTTTTACATCAAGGCGCGCAGCACGTCTGGAGTCAAACATGGCTCGACGCTAGTCGGCACGATCGGCGAGCGCAAGATTTTTGCCCTCAGCCGTTCCAAGTTCAGCTTTAGGCAGGTTTTTTGACAGGGGCTGGAGCTGGCGAAACCACTTTGTCTGCTGGTTTTTCGGTCGGCGCAGCGGTTTTGGCTTTTTCAGCAGTTTTGCCAGCGGTTTTGTCGGCTGGCTTGTCCGATTTGGCTTTGTCCTTCTCCGCAGTGGCCGAATCGTGACCTTCCATTGGGCAAGCCATCACGGCAGAGGTTGAAAGTAAGAGTGCAGTGACAATGATGGCGATTTTTTTCATGAGCGCAGCGTAGCACCAGCATTTATGAAGGCAATTGCGAAATAACGACATTTGCGTCCGCTCGCCCTCTTGATTTCTAAAAACGTTTAGTGCAGATTCCGCTTCGTCCTCGGAACAAGAGTCTATAGCTCAGTTGGTAGAGCACCGGCCTTTTAAGCCGAGGGTCGTAGGTTCAAATCCTACTGGACTCACAAGAAGTAGAAACCCTAGAAAAACTAAAGACCCCATCGTCCAGCCGGCCTAGGACACCTGCCTTTCACGCAGGTGACGCGGGTTCGAATCCCGCTGGGGTCGCCAAGAAGCTCTGATCGCAAGATCCGGGCTTTTGGTCTTTTCGGGCTCGCTGCAACACTGGCGCTTGTCGCGGCGGGTTGGCATCCCCCGGCCGCTGGGGTCGCCAAGAAGCTCTGATCGCAAGATCCGGGCGTTGGGTCTTTTCGGGCTCGCTGCAACACTGGCGCTTGTCGCGGCGGGTTGGCATCCCCCGGCCGCTGGGGTCGCCAAGAAGCGCGGATCGCAAGA
>JAGPDK010000404.1 GCA_018057605.1 Kofleriaceae bacterium
CTCTAGGAAGATATTTAGCATGACGAGCTCCGTTGCTTTGCCTTGGGCGTACCAAGTCATACCGTGAGGTTCTCTCGAGCCCGTGCGGGTAACCAACCGAATCTCGCCGCTCTTCGTGCTTAAAACCGTCCCCACGGTATCCGAAGCAACATCAAGCAGCGGTCGCTGTTTCATCGCGCCCTTGCGGCCAACGAACACGCGAAAACTTGCGCCGCCAAGATTCGGTCGTAGTGCGTCAACATAGTAATAGGTGCCAGCACTGTCGCGCCCCAACACGGTGGGCGTTCGAGTCAGCGGAGACGTGAAGAATTTGGCCTTAGCCAAAAAGGCCACGCTGTCTGGTTCCGACATCGGCGCGAACTTATCGACCTCGTCACCACCGCAATACCGTTGATATTCGAACGCACTTTTTCGCGCGATCGATCCGCCGCGTTCTTCGGCAATTCGCGGCGCAATAGTGTGGATCGTCCAGTCGGCACCATCTCGTGATCGGCCTTGCACCAGCTGCTCGTACATGCCTTTTTCGGTGCCGAAAAACAGGCGCGCATCTGGGTGCTCTGGGAACGCAACCACCACCTCTTTGCTAGGATTCACCAGGACAATCGGCGTCCCTTCAATTTTTGAAATATCGACTGGCCTAATATACTTGGCGTCATCACTCACTTTGACTTTGGCGGTTGCCTTGGGCGCAGCCCAAGCCGCACCGCTAGCCGACGCCAACACCGCGACGGAACTGACCAGGGCCAGCGCGCCAAGTCGAAACCTACTTGCGTTCAAACGTGCACCCATAGCTTTCATCATATACGATTGGCGTTGTGAATAATTCACTGACTCGCGCCGGCTTAGAAATTGGCGCCACGATTGCCAACACCTACACAATCGAAGGATTGTTGGGCAAAGGCGGTATGGGGTCAGTGTTTCTGTGCAGCCACGCGCGTTTGCCCGGCAAACAAGTCGCCATCAAAGTGCTTCATACCGAAGTCAGCAACGGTGAAGTGTTAGCGCGCTTTCGCCGTGAAGCAGAAATCGCGTCCAAGCTAAACCACCCTAATATCGTAACAGTACTTGATTTTAATGCCCTCGACGACGGCACCCCGTACCTGGTGCTCGAGTATCTGGTGGGAGAATCACTGTGGGATCGGATGCGGCACGGCGCATTGCCACTCGAATTTGCACTGTCACTTGCACGCCAGGTTGGTGCAGCGCTGGCCGCCGCCCATCGCGAAGGCATCGTGCATCGCGATCTCAAGCCCCACAATATATTCTTGGTTGCAACGGAATCCCAAGGCCGACACAGCGAAGTGGCCAAAGTCCTCGATTTTGGCATCTCAAAAATCCGGGGCTCCTCGACGGTGCAAACCCAAGAAAATGCGATGTTGGGCACTCCGCAATACATGTCGCCGGAACAGGCCCTGGGACGACAAAACGATGTCGACGGCCGAGCTGATCAGTTTGCCCTTGCCGTAATTATTCACGAGATCTTAACCGGCGCATCGGCATTTCCGGGCAACTCGATCCCTGAAGTAGTTTTTAAAGTAGTCTACGAAGAACCCTCGGCATTACTGCAAAGCGCTCCCACGACGCCACCCCATGTGGTGGCAGCATTGGCACGAGCGATGCGCAAAAATCATACCGAGCGATTCCCGTCCATCGAAGAATTTG
Organism: Kofleriaceae bacterium; assembly: GCA_018057605.1. Lineage (GTDB taxonomy): Bacteria > Myxococcota_A > Polyangia > Haliangiales > Haliangiaceae > JABFXX01. The sequence goes on from JAGPDK010000404.1 coordinate 1,663, forward strand.
TTCAGACCTTAACCGGCGAAGCACTCGCGCAAACGCGCAGCGTCCGCAAGCCTGCGGTCACGGCGCCCGACGCCATGGCCATGACCGTAGATTCAGGTAATCACGGCCCGGCATTTGGTGCAGCGAACACCACGCCAGCACCACAACCCACACCCTATCCTGCCCAGAGTGTGCGTACGGCACCTGCCGCGTTGAGCAACTCGGTCGCGCCGATGGTTGTGACACTTTCGAGTTTGGCCCCAGGTGCCGGTCCGGCGGTCACACCGATGGCTACCGCGGTACTTGCCGCGCCTCGCAAACGCGTGCCGTTGTTCGTGTTCGCAGCGGCCGGGCTAGCCTGCGCAGCCGTGATCGGCGGGCTTGTGGTGGCCCGGACCCGCCATCCTGCAACGCCAACGCCCGTTGCCGTTCCGGTGCTGCGCCCCGATGCAGTTCAGATTGCAATCGCACTTGATGCAGCGCCACCGCCACCAACCGACGCGGCATCCATGGTGCAGCCCGATGCCTCGCCTGCGCCGATGCATGATGCTGCACCGGCGGCTAAAAGGACCGACGCGCGACCAAATAAACCGCCGACGCCAATGACTAAAACGACGACCGAAACGCCGAGCACCACACAAACCGATGAACCAAACCGCGACGCAATTCGCCAAACGCTGCGGCAAGCTGTGCAAGCCGTCGCATCCGGCAACTACGATACCGCGAAGAGTCACGCCTTACGTGTCATCGACGCACCGGATGTAAAACCCGGCCAGCGCAACCAAGCGATCGCGGTGATGGTCACCATTGAATGCGAAAACGGCCAACTCGGCCGCGCCAATGATTGGTTTCGCCAACTCAAAGCGCCGTTGCGCAAAGGCATCAAAAAACACTGTGCGGACAAAGGCACCGACCTTAATTAGGCTCAGCTTGCTAGAACCCAGCGCGTGGCAGGACGTGAACGATACAAATGTGACGCCCGTCAGTGCCGGCATCGGCGACCTCAAACACCGCACCGTCGAGCGTAACGCCATCATCGAGCCGTCGCGTCCAGGTATGGGCCGGCTGACCCAAAATCGTATCGAGGGTGAACTGGCGCGCTGACAATTCGGTTGTGGTGACGCGAGCCACGCGCATGGGTGACACCGTGGTCGAGTTGGGCACTACAAGTGAGCCACGCGACGATCGCAGCATCAACACCAAGAACAACGCAGCAATGAAATAACGCGCCATGGCTCGGTACGCTGCAACCGCTGGGCCAAACCGTGCGGCAAACGCATGCAGCGCAACCGTGCCCGACACTGGGCCTACACCCTATCCACGAAGCGCGAAGTAGCGTTGCGGTTTGGCTACATCGCCAAAACGGCCAGATTTTACGCCTAGGTGATGCCAGCTTGACAGCGCAACCGGCCTCGTAATTTCAGCAGCTTAGACCGAAAATCTAGGTAACCAGTCGGATAGCTTGCATTTACTGCCAACGATCCATATATCTACGGCCCCCACCGCCATTTTTTCGGTGGCAACCCGATACCCGGCCCAGCCGGAAACGAGGCGTTATGAAAGAAACTACAGCACATCCGCACTATCACCCAGCTAAAATCTCCTGCGCTTGCGGCACCATCCACGAGACGTTTTCGACTCGCGCTAACTTCGGTGTCGACATCTGCTCGCAGTGCCACCCGTTCTTTACCGGCAAGCAGAAACTGCTCGACAGTGCTGGCCGGATCGATCGTTTCAACAAACGCTACGCCAAAAAAGCGTAACCACCCTCACCGTCACGCCGGGCACCGCCGGGCGTGGTTGGGGTACTGTTGAAGTAAGGTCGCCCGTCGCACATCGCTTCGTACGCGATGTGCGATTTTTCATATTTTTACGATTGGCTGAGCTCCGGTTATGTTCGACGCACCAAGCTTTCTCGACAAGATGAGTACGCTGGCGCGTCGTTACGAAGAAGTATCGGCGCTGCTCGGCCAACCGGAAGTTATTAGTAAACGCGCGGAGTTTACCAAGCTGTCGCGGGAGCATTCCGAGCTCGGCCCGCTGGTTGCGGCGTGGTTGCGCTATCGCAAAGTTTGCGACGATATGGCGCAAGCCAAACAACTCGTCGCCACCGAAACCGATCCTGACATGCGCGACATGGCGCGTGGCGAAGCGCAAGAACTCGAAGCCCAACTCGCGCCGATGCAGCACGAAATCAAGCTGCTGCTGCTGCCAAAAGATCCAAGCGACGGTAAAAATGCCATCCTGGAAATTCGCGCCGGCACCGGTGGCGATGAAGCCGCCATTTTTGCCGGCGACCTGTATCGGATGTATCTGCGCTACGGCGAACGCCAAGCCTGGAAGTGCGAGACGTTGAGCATGTCAGAAGGCACGGCTGGCGGTTTCAAAGAAGTCATCTTGCTCATCGAAGGCAAAGACGTCTTTTCGAAACTCAAGTTCGAATCCGGCGCGCATCGCGTGCAACGGGTGCCTGCGACCGAGACCCAAGGCCGCATTCACACTTCTGCGGCGACCGTTGCCGTGCTGCCTGAAGCCGAAGAAGTCGACGTCAAAATCGACGAAAAAGATCTACAAATCGACACTTATCGATCCAGTGGCGCAGGCGGCCAACACGTTAATACCACCGACTCCGCCGTGCGGATTACCCACTTGCCGACCGGGACCATCGTTGCTTGCCAAGATGAGCGCTCGCAAATCAAAAACCGCGCCAAAGCCATGAAGGTGTTACGCTCGCGGATCTTGGAAAACGAGTTGGCCAAACAAGCCGCCGCCGAAGCTTCGGCGCGCAAGCAACAAGTTGGCTCGGGCGATCGCTCTGAAAAAATCCGCACCTACAATTACCCGCAAGACCGGGTGACCGATCACCGCATTGGCCTCACCAAACACAACTTGCCAGCTATCATGGACGGCTTGGTCGGTGAAATCATCGACGCGCTTGGCGCCCACGCCCAAGCCGAAGCGCTCAAGGCTCAGGCCGGCGCATGATGTTGCGCGTGTGGTCCCTGCTCGCCGTTACCACGGTGGCCGGGTGTCGCACACCGCCAGCCTTGCGCAACTGCGGCGATGATTTGTCGGGGCAATGGGCGCTACCGGGTGAGTCAGGGCGTTGGACGCTGCGCGATAGTGCAGCCCACATCGAGGGTTTTCCACTAAGCCCAGATCAGCGCGCCGGTGCAGACGGCGTAATCGCTGCACCTCGCTGGCTGGAGCTGGTGCGCGAGCAAGATGTCCTTGCTGGCCGCATGCATCGCCGCCACATGCGGCGTGAGCAACGTTGTGAAGCCGCGGCGAACCTGCGCATCGTCGCTTGCCACGGGCAGACTTTGGACGTGGAACGCTCCGCGCTCCCCACGCCAACCAGCATGCAGCCGTGCGCTTGGTCGCCTTCGCCAAGCAACGTGCAAGAGCAATGGCAACGCGTTAGCCAGTAAGTAGTTGACGTAGTACCCTGGCATTAGATGGTCGTTGCTTCCAAAAAGTCCGCCACGCCAGCGCTTGGCGCGGCAACCCACGACCACGACCACGACCACGACCACGACCACGACCACGACCACGACCACGACCACGACCACAGCCATCACGACCACAGCCATCACGACCACAGCCATCACGACCACAGCCATCACGACCACAGCCATCACGACCACGTCACCGTCCCCGTCGATGGTCGCATACATCGAGCCTTTGCCATTGGCGTTGGCCTCAACACAAGCTTCGTCGTCATTGAGTTAATCGCCGGCATTATCGCCGATTCAACCGCGCTGCTCGCCGATGCTACCCATAACTTGGGCGACGTCGGCGGTCTCTTGCTGGGTTGGGGCGCGGTGGCGTTGGCGCTGCGGCCGGCCACCAATCGTCGCACCTATGGCTTTCGTCGGGCCACCGTGCTCGCCGCGTTGGCGAACGCGCTGCTCATTGTTTTTGCCGTTGGCAT
>JAGPDK010000403.1 GCA_018057605.1 Kofleriaceae bacterium
GAGCTGAATATCTCGACGGCGATAAGGCGATTCACCGTTTGCTCCCGGCGCAAAAAACACCCGCGCGAAGCGTTCCTCGATTGCCCGATGGCCATTGTTGGCGCGGATCGACAAGGACACCTTGAGCCCCTGGATATCAATGCGGAATAAATTATTGACTACGAAATCATAGTGACCATGAATCGAATGCCAAAGTTTCGCGACGTCGTAGCGTTGGTCGCCAAAAATACCGACGGCGCCAAAACTGCCACGTGGATCAATCGCCTTGCAGACCCGAGATCGCAGGTCATACAAAATATTGGGCAAACAAAAATCGCCGTGGATGGCGGTGCCAATCGCGCGCGTCGCGATGTCCGCAACCGCGGCTTCCACCGCCGGCCACAGCGATGCCAAATTGGTAACAGGCACACCATTAACGACGATGTCGCCCTGGTACGCGACCAACGTCGCGAGTGCGGGCGAACAGTTCATGCTGGCTAAGCGTCGACGAGTTTTACCAACGTACATTTCAATCACGGCCTCGCGCGCAACAGGTCGCGTGTGCTGGCCGAAGTGATCGCGAAGCAGCACCAGCAAATGACTGAAAATTCTCTCCCATACGCCGGCATCGACATTCTCAAAGAGAAACACTTCTGACAAATTAGGATAGCCGTAGTACTCAAGTTCCATCCACGGCGCCGCCCAGTCGATCGAGAAGTTGAATAACCGTGGGAACAACGCACGCAAATTGGGTGGCAACAGGCGTAGGTAGTTGATCTCGTCGATGAACTTTTCACTCTTCTGGCTGCGTTTGGTGAGCGTACCCAGCACGGGGTCAATGCTAATTTCATTGAACGCCCGCGACTGCAACAAAACCTGATGAGCATTCGCTTGCATGTCAGCGTTGCCGCAATCAAGCCAGGTTTCGGCCCGCTCAACACGAATCTGACTCACCGCATTCACCCGACTCAGGATCCCCGCCAATTCGGCCCGTACACCATTTGCAGCCGCCGTGGTTACGCAATCACGTGCCGCAACACGCAGTAATTCAGCATCATTAAAAAAGTAGACTCCGATGAGGGCGTGCAAAGGCGCCGACAAATTCGGCACCTTATCGTGCAACGTAGCGAGGAGTCCGGCGGAATCCGTTTCAGCGACGCACCATCGATAAGAGTCACTGACTGGAAACGTCAACACAAATGGGGCGTCCAGCATGAAGGGTAGCGGCACATCGCCGGCGCTAGTTTGAAAATGAAAATGGGTATCACCCAGCACAACCAGCACCCCAGGCGTTGTTACTTTTTCCGCTAACTCCATGATCGTCCGGCCGACACCTTCGTCGCGGGTTGGCACCATGAACGAAATATCGCTATCTTGACCAAACGCACAATCAACAAATTCTTCGACAAAAAGCCCCGGACGGGCCACCGCGATGATAACTCGCCGGAACCCCAACGAACGCAGGTACGTTAGTGTCCAATGCAGCACCGGCCGACCGCCGACTGGAATCATCGCAGGGCACACGATGTTCGATAATGCGAGTAACCCCTCCGGCACCCGCCCCGCGGCTGGAATAATTACAGTGATATCAGCCGGATTCATAACGACGGCGTCGGCCCTCGATACATAGCTTCAAAATTCGCCAATTCTGCAGGTGTGCCCAAGCCCCACACCTCGTGGGCTACATCAATCACCACTTCCGCTCCAGTTTGGATCAGTCGATTGTAAACCGGCGCAACGTAGAACTCGTCGCGCTCACGTTGATCGTCGCGGATCATGGCCTCGGCGTGCGTTACAAAATCATAGCCATGGGCAAAATAATACAACCCATTGGACGCCCACGGTGAAATGCGTCGCTTCTCGGCGGTTTCGAGCACGCGGCCCGACGCGTCAGTACGAGCGAAACTCCAATGATCACCGGGCGCTTGAAACACACTGAGCAAACCTGCCGTGGTTGGCGGCAACGCGCTCAACCGTGTGCCCAGATCACTGCGCATAAAGGTATCGGCATTAAAAATGAGCAACGACTCGGCTGAATCGATCCATTTTTTGGCGATCAGAACGGTCTCGGCTTGTCCGCGTGTAACGTGATCAAGCGCGATGATTTCGACGTTGAGGTGCCGATATCGCGTGCGGATATCATCTGCGAGCGAAAGTTTCTCGAGGTGCTCCGCCAAACACACGAACACCACCCGATTCGCCAGCTCCAGCGGCAAACTGGCCATGGCCCACGCGTACATGGGAACCCCGCGCACTTGAATCAATGGCTTGGGTACGCTTACGCCAACCTCAAAAAATCGACTACCACGACCAGCCATTGGCATTACGATATTCATCGGCTGCTCGACTCGATAACCTGATCAAACACGGACTGGTACTGTAACACGATCTTGGCAGCCCCGAAACGTCGGGCGGTGTCGGTCCGAATGGCATCACGATTGTAGTGCGGTCGCTCGCCAATTGCTTGCAAGACTGCCGCAGCGACCGACTCCGCGTCGATCGCTGCGGCAAGTCGGCCATTGACGCCTGGCAACACAATTTCGCGATTCGCGCCCGGACAATTCGTAAGGACGACGGGCACGCCCAGCGCTAACGCTTCAAGGGTCGCGTTGGAAAAACCTTCGCAGCGCGAGGCAAGCACAAAAAAGTCTGCAGCGCTCACGGTCGACAGCACATCCCTTTGATATCCGCAAAACTCAACCGTGTTGGCTAACCCGAGCGCTTGGCACTGACGCTCCAACGCAGCACGATCCGGTCCCTCACCAATAATGCGTAGTCGCACCTCCGGATAGTGAACCCGCACCTTCGCGATCGCAGCAATCAAAAGATCGAATCCTTTTTGCGCGGCTAACAGGCGACCGACCGAGACCAAACTCGGTTCGCCCCAGCGCGCGATCTCATTCTTCACAGCGCCGTTAGCCGCAGCGACATCGATTGGGTTACCAATGACCGCAAGCTTGCGCGGCCGATCAACGAGGGTTGCCAAGTCCGCCCGCATCGCCTCACTTTGACAAACGATGGCATCAGCTCTGTTGACGGCGCGCACCATCAAGTGCCGCGCGACGCGGTGCTTCACAACCGACTGTTTTTGCAAGCGCGCAAAGTCAACCGAAAAATCCGCGGCCTGCCGCAAGATCCATCGCGTGGCGCGAGGGAACGCCGGCCGTGCCATACCCATTGTCAAATTCATCCGTAGCGTCGACAGCACAATCGCGGGCTTCACGGCATGCACAACGCGCAGGGCACGAACAACAGGATAACGATCAAGGCTTGCCATCGACGCCCCGATTACATGTACATCGACATCCGATGGCAGGCGATCAAGGTACCAACCACGCGGCTCACTGACCAAGAGCGAAGGCGCAAACCGCGACCGATCAAGGCCGCGTATAAGCTCAAACAAAACCCGATCAGGGCCACCTTGGTCGAGTGCGGGAATCGCGAATAGGACACGGACCGCAGCGCCCATCAGGTGCCTTCACGTTTTTGCCACGCGCGTTCAGCTTGGCTGCGCAGCATTTTCGCCACGGCAGTACCCAACGGGCCCATGACCAACAATGCGCGCAACGCCCACACCTTGGTGTTGCGATGCATCAACGACGGATATGCCGCAAAACCAAAGTTGACCATGCGCCGGGCCCCAGCGCGCTCGCTTGAGGCAAGCGCAACCAAGCCACGCAGCGCAATATCCTGCTCAATAAATGCGGCGGCCATGGCCTCGCGATTCCAACCAGCGGCGCTGAGCACTTCAGGAGGCAAGTTAAACGTAGCGATATATTCGTCGGTCAAATGCTTCAATGCACCCGATTGCCGCTCCTGCCTATTTTGTCCTGCGTCATGTACGCGATAATCAAATAGCGGCGCGTCAATTACGTAAACCTTGTGTGCAACTGCGAGCAGCTTCCATAAGAACCATTTGTCAGGATTCATCAATCGACCACCCGCGTAGCCCCCGACTTGATCGTGTAGCGCGCGCGGGTAACAGGTGGTTGCGAATGGCAGCGGTGAACGCAACAGTTCCAAGGAGCGCCGCAGCACCTGATGTGCGGGCAATGAGCGCACCGGCAAACCTACCGCTTGCGATAGCGCCGCCTCGACCGGAGCGTTCCGCCAAATTTTGGGATCTGGGGTAACGCCACCGACGATGTTGCCGGCAGCATCAATGACATTGGTCGCGCTGCCCCAAACCGCACCGCTTGCGTTCGCACCCAACGCAGCCTCCAGGCGGCTATAAGCGCGCAGGGCTTCCGGCCCGACCCTATCATCCGACGAAAGCAGCAACATGCGGTGGCCTTGTGCAAGCATCCCGACGCGTTCCAAGTTTGCCGCAAAACCGACATTGCACGGATTCACTACAATGCGAATACGCGTATCATTGAGCGCACGCACGACCGCCACCGAATCATCCGTGCTGGCGTTGTCACACACCACAACTTCGACGTCAGCGCCCGCGCCCAACAGCACACTACGAATTGCTTCCCCGATGTAACGGGCGTAGTTGTAGTTAGGAATTAGCACAGACAGATTCGGGGTAGTTGTCATATAGAAACTGGTACTCCTGGCAACAGTGCAAGTGCAACGTAGCGACTGATGTGCAAACTGCCCAAACTCGAAACAACGATGTAGCGAATGCGGAGAATTCTTGCAGCGTCGTGATGCAGTGTTTGGATCAGCACGATCAAACAACTAGTTGGTGTCCGCAGTTCAAATTTTGTTCAATGTTTAGGTCAACTATTCTTGAAATGCAACGCGCCTGACCCACGATGGCGTCGACGCACGTTTGGTCGGGACACAAAAAGTCAAGGTGTGGTAGAAGATCGGCAATGTTGCGAAAAATCGTTACCGAGCTAACAGCACGCACTGCGAAGTTTGTGGTGCGCCAGAGCGGCAATCGTCACGACGTCGACTACTTCGTGCAACAGGCAGCCGTGAAAGATTCGGCTGAATATGCGGTTCAACACATGTCCAAGGGCATGCGCTTTCCGGACCGCTACGGTTTGTTCAAACGCTCATTCCAGCTGGCCCCTGCGAACGGCATAGCCCTCGAATTTGGGGTGTACACGGGGCGCAGCATGCGTTTTCTCGGTGCACTCTTCCCGCAACGCAAGTTCTTCGGCTTTGACAGCTTCGTCGGCCTAAAAGAAGCCTGGATCGGCACGAGTGCCCTGGCTGGGCGATTCAACGTCGGAGGCAAGCTGCCCAAAGTGCCACCGAACGTTACCCTGCTCAAAGGCTGGTTCGATGAATCACTACCACCGTTTCTCGCTGAGCACGATGAGCCGCTAGCGTTCGTCCACATCGACTCAGACACCTACGAATCAACCAAGACGGTGCTTGACCTTCTTGAGTCGCGGCTCGTGCCAGGCGTGGTGATTCAATTCGATGAATACTTCGGGTATCCAGGGTGGCGCGAAAACGAATTTCGCGCATTTCAAGAATTTATTAAACGCACCGGCCTGCGGTACGAATACATCGGCTACGGCTACGTCTCGGTCGCAGTTATTTTACGATCATAATGGTCCCGCAACCAACCAAACCGCCACCACTACCGCACGGATAGCGTGCAGGTGGCTGCCGTCGCGGACCGCGCAACAAC
>JAGPDK010000405.1 GCA_018057605.1 Kofleriaceae bacterium
GAACATGGCGGCGATTAACTGACCCAGCCCGCCGCTTCCGTGCCCCGCTTTACTTATCAGCAGAACGCAGCACTAAAGTCCCCGCGCATCAATCTAGTTACAGCCCGCGCCAGTAACTAGGTCGGCCGCGCTGCGCGGATTGATCGTGCGTTTGTCTAGCCCAAGATCAAGGCTCATGATGCCAGTGACATCAAGACATTGGCCTACCACTGGTAACGCTGCGAATGCGCCAGCGTCTTGGTACATCAAAATCGTTTTGGCAGCATTGTCGATCATGGTGACTTTGGCTGCGGTACCTGTGCCGGCAACGGCCATCACTTTGAGCGTGACAATTTTGGTCAGCACGCCTTCTTGCGGCTCACCATTGGTGATGTCACCAGCAACGCCAGCGGTTGAGGTCAGCGGCGATGGAGCGGCGGCTGGTGCCGCGACCAGGGTAATGACGGCGTTCTTGATTTCAGTGAGTGTGTTGCCAACTGCAGGATTACCCACATCAAATTCCGTGGTTAAGCCAATGAGGCTGACCTTGGCACCGACGACGAACGTGGCATCTGGCACAGCATTCAGGTACACGTAAACACCATTGTTATCGGCGCCCGCCAAAGCGTCAGCAACCCACAAGCCCTTGCCAGCGCGATCACGCGCCGTTACAAAAACGTCTGCCAGTGCAACGTTTGAATTGGCTGCGATGGTGCCGTTTTGGATCATGGCAACCGTGGTGGCCATGGCGCAACCCGAAGTTGGATCGCCAGTACACGAGAAATCGAGGCAGTCTTTGAACCCATCAAGGTCGTTGTCGATGCCGTCCATACAAGCAGCAGCGCCCTTTTCTGGCAGTGGGCACGAGGTACCACCAGTCACAATATCAGCAGTCGCACGCGGCAAAATTTTGTAGTTGAAGAAATAATCGCCCATGCCAGTGACTGACGCCAAGCAGTCATCGCGCTTGATGGCAGGTTCAGGCAAGGCCGCCAAGCTGCTGTCGACCCGCGCGTTGCCGGTGATCGTAAAATCCAGGAACGTGGCATCGGTAGTACCAACCATCCGCGGACTGGTCAGCGCCGAAACGTTGACAACTTTTATGAGCACGCCTTCCCACTTTTCCCACTCGGCGTCTTGGCCGGCTTGGTCAAGAGCCGCAATCGCTGCAGCATCAACCATCGCGGGCGCTGGCGCCGCACCGGTCCCAGTTTTGGTAATCATCATTTGACCACCACTCACCGGCGACAATTCGGTGGTTTTACGGCCCGACATATCGTCGGCAAGCGCAAATTCAACTTTCATTGCGCCTTCAATCGTCACGATGTCGCCGACTGCAAGTGCATCAACTTGTGCCGCAGGCGCACCGAAAACCAGAATCCCTGAAAACGGGCCACCGGCAGCATCCGCAACGAAGATATTGCCGACTTTGGCACCAAATTTATCAATCGCCGTAACCACAACATTTTTGAGCGTCACCGGCGAATTCGGCGCCAGTGCATCGTTTTGAACATCGGCAACTTTGGTTGCACCAGGAACCGAATCACCGCTTGGAGGCGCGTCAGTGCTGCTGGAGTTGTCATCACGGCACGCCGCCATGGCGGCAACTACGGAACACAGCAATAAGAACTTATTCATGCGTACATCTCCAAAATAATGAAGGCCTATTTCTCGCGGCGTTATCCCCTAACTTGCTGCGTGTTGTACAGGCTAAAAACACGGCGTTGTCGGGATGTCACACGGTTGAGCTAAACACCTAATACCTATGGACTAACACCTGGACTATGAGCGTTTAAGCATTGGCCACGGCACCGTGAGCCGCATCATCCGCTCAACATCTACAACCCCGGCATCGGTTAGCAGATCTCGCGACGCCTCGGTTTGGGCCATGCCTGCCATCCCCCCGGCACACTGGCCACGACGGAACCGCGCGATTTGGCGCCAGACCTTCATGTCGGCATCGACAAACAACGTATCGGCCCGTTGCAGCGCATTGATGGCTGCGGTTGATTGCCCGCTAGCATGGTGCACGGCGGCACCGATTACCAGTCCAATGCCTTGGCCCCATGGGCAGGTCTCGCGTTGCAAGGTTTCGGCAACTTGACGGGCAATCTTGAGATTCGCATCCGTCATGGGCGACGCCATCAGGGCCAACCGGGCCCGCGTGGCTTGCAGTTCAATTCGCAAATTTTGCACCCGCATGACAAACATGCGTTCGAGCGTTGGCCACGCCGAATTAAGTCGGGTCCAACCACCGGCGACGTCACCGGTATAAACGTCAATGTTCAAATGCGCGAGCAGCACATACACGTGATGCACGGTGGCGTAGTTTTCGCCGATCATGTTTTCTGCGCCATCAAGTTGCGCGCGAGCCTCGTCGGGCCGGTTTTGAATGAGCCAGGCGAAATTGCAGCGACCGGTGCGCAACCAAAATTGTGCAATCAGGTCACCGCGCTCGTTAGCATCACGCAATAGCGACGGCACCAAACGGGTAAACTCGCGCCACTCACCGAGGTAATACAGCGTGGTGAGCCAGTGAACTTCCCCCATGTCAACTTCCCAGCGCACCCCGCTGCCATAATTGCGCAACGTTGCAAGCCCGGCTTCCAGAAACAGCCGCGCTTCGCGCCAGCGTCCACATAAGTGCGCCGCGAAGCCAATGGATGTGTCAATGACGCCGACGATATGCGGATGCGCGACGCGCAAGCCGACATCTTTTAGCTTGGCGGCAAGCACTTCGATCGCCGGCCAGGCTTTGGGGCCGGCAGCGGCCTGATGCACGATTTCTTGCGATAGCGCCATACAGATCCGGAATGGCTCACCGCCATCGAGCGCCGCACGCAAGTACTCCGACTGCACCAGCCGACCGAGCAGTGGATCGCAAACCCCCAAGCCACTGGCGATCGAATAGAGAACATCAATGCGGCGTAGTTCCGCTTCGGAAATATCCTGGGCTTGGCGCTCGACAAAATCGATGCCGCGCATACGTTGCTGTACCCACTGCGTGGCTAATTTGGTCAACGGCCGTTTGCCGGTAAGCACAAGTTTCGTGCCCACTGCGGCGAGCAATCGCTCCGCTGCCGGCAGCGCCTCTTCAACCCGTCCACGCCGCAGCAATTGCTCAACGCGCAAGCGTTCGAGATCCACCGACTCTTGGTCGCCGATTAGCGATGCCGAGTGCCCATACGCCGCGGCGGCTTCGTCGAGCTGGCCACCGGCGGTTAGCGCTTGCGCTTGGCGACGCAGCAAGTCGCGTTGTTGACTTGGATCCCACGTGCCAAACGTCAATGCAATTTGATACATGTCGGCGGCGCGACGAAACGCCAGCGCTTCTTCGGCGACGAGCGCCGCTGGAATTGCGTGCGCTGCCGCGTTGGCCGGGTGGCCCGCGGCGAGCCAATGCTCGACGACCGCCTGCGAGTCCACTACACCAGGTGCAGCTTCAAGGGCCCGCGCCAACGCTTCGTGCCATGCCGCTTTGACGTCGGTCGACAACGCGCCGACCACCGCAGAGCGCACATAATCATGCGCGGGCTGCAGCATCATTTGATCACCGACGCGCCGCAACACCGCTAGGCGTTCGGCGGCTAGTTGCGACGCAATTTCATGGCCGTCTTGAATGCCGGCCGCATACGCTGCGGTTTCCACTGGCAGCGGTCGCCCCGCAACACTGGTAACCACCAACAACGACTGACCGTCTTCGGATAAGCGCGCTGCACGTGATGCCACCAAGGCATCGATGCTCACCGCTGCGGTCGGCCCTTCGGCGCGGGCCATCTCGGACAACACCAACGGATTCCCCCCAGCCGCAGGAATAACCGAGTCCGCACGCCAATCATCCGACGAGATTGTGCCGACCAACTCTTTGGCTTCTTCGTTGGACATCGGTGGCACTTCGAGGTCGCGGATATCGGCACCGCGATTGCCGCCCGCGGGGGCCCGACGCAAGGCCGCTACCACGCCCAAATAATCCTCGGGACGGTGCGCCAGCACGATGCACATGTTGGCGTCCGGCCGGTGTAGCAGGTCACATAAAAACGCAGCGCTATCGTGATCGCCCCAATGGACATCGTCGATAAAAATGTAAACTGGCCGCAGCTTGGTCAATTTACCTAGCAAGTGCCGCAGACTGGCGAACCCACGCAATCGGAGTTCCTGCGGATCAACTGGCGCCGCGCTGGCGGCCGCCGCGATCACCAGTTGCGGTACCCGCCGCAGCACGGGGAATAGCCGCAACAGCGACGCGACTTCGCGCGGTACCAGCACCTCTTGCTCCTGTGGCGTCAACACCACCAGCGCGCTGGCCAGCGCATCCACCATGCCATCCAGCATCTTAAACGGCACCGATTCACGTTCAAAACAACGCCCCTCCAACACGAACGCATGCTCACCTGCCACCGTCAACGCATGCCGCACCAAGGTGCTCTTGCCCATGCCCGACGGCGCTTTAATGAACACTGCGTTGCCGCGCCGGCGCGCTTCGGAAAACGCGCGCCGCAAGAAATCTACTTCACGCGGTCGCCCGACAAATGTATTGAGCACGCTATTGCGGGCGATATCGCGCGTTGCCGCCGACGGTGCGCTGCCCAGGCTTGCTAACACGCGTAGCCCATCGGGTCGCTTGGCCGCTTGCGGATTCAACAGCGCCAACGTCAGGGCCTCCCACAACTGCGTGACGTCGGGCGCCAACTGCGACGGCGGCTGCGGGAAATCGGTCTGCTTGATACGCATGACGTCCTCGGGTGCACCTTCAAAGGGCCGGCGCCCCGTGAGCGCTTCGTACAGCATGGCGCCGAGGCTGTACCAATCACTTGCTGGCGCGAGTGGCAAGTCAGCGGCTTGCTCGGGTGACATATATGCTGGCGTGCCAACCGCAAGATTCTCCGGGTTGCGTTCCGCAAGTCCGGATACCAGTCCAAAGTCGAGCAATACCGCACGCCCCGACGCTGTTACCAACACGTTCGACGGCTTTAGGTCACGGTGCAGCTTGTGTGATTTGTGCAACGCCACCAGCGCATCAGCGAGTTGCACGACGCAGTTACGCAACCGGTTTTCGTCGAGCACCGCCTCAATGGTTTGCTGCCGACTGCGTGAACCTGGGGCTTCGTCATTGGTCGGCGGTCGCACCCAATCGATAAACGACACACCTTCGATGAGCTCCATGGTAAAAAACCATTCATCGCCGTGCGAATGCAATTCGTGGAGCGGCACCAAATTCGGATGCACAATGTCAGCGAGTGCGCGGAACTCGCGTTTAAACCGGTAGAGGTCGCGGCCGGTCGCTTGGCGCAACACTTTTAGCGCAACTTCGCGACCGATCTGCTGGTCCCACACGCGATACACCACACCCGCGCCGCCGGCGCCCAGTGTGCCCCGCACCACAAAGCGTCCAGCGCCAAAAGTTTGGGCGTTGGGCAGAGATTCCATTCGAACGCTAAAATTGTAACAAATTCTCGATCATGGGTGCGAGGTAGAATGCGCAAACCGCGTATTTGCCATGAAATCCGGTTGAATTCTGGCGGCATTCAAGCCCGACGAGCGTGCAACATTTCAGGAATGGTTTTTAATTAGTGAATCCAGCACACCCATGGCC
>JAGPDK010000035.1 GCA_018057605.1 Kofleriaceae bacterium
GCTGTCGGTCGGTCGCAAAACCCGCACGATTCCGGCCGCAATCAAGCGGGCATTGTTGCTACGCGACCGCACCTGCCGTTTCCCGGGCTGCACGCACAGTCGCTACGTCGACGGCCATCACATCGAGCACTGGGCTAACGGTGACGGAACCGCGTTGGCGAATCTCATGCTGTTATGCACTGTCCACTATACGCTGCTGCACGAAGGCGGCTGCCGCGTCGAAGCCAACGGGGCCAATGGCTGGAAAAATTTCGACTAGCGCAACCGGATCATCGACGTACAACCAGCCTGCCCAACATCAAGCGCCGTGGGCGCGCGCCGTGGCCTCGCGGGGTTACACGATGCCCATGCCGCGCTCGCCATTACGGCCAACAGCAACGCATCAAAATGGACTGGCGGCCCGATCGACTATGCGAGGTGCATCGACCATTTGGTGTGACGCGCAGCGGTCGAGCAAGTGGTCAACACTATTCAACCCTGCGCGCGTGCATGAGCGCGTTTCTTTGGATCATTCATTGGCCGTTTTTGCGCTAAGGTACGTAGTTCAGCCCAAGGGTAGGCAGGCCCGTATCACGTGAACGATGTGGCGACGCATGCAGGCGGTCTAAAATCCAGCGCCAAAGCCCAACGTCATGATCTTGTTGCCATCAATGTCGCGGGTCGAACTGAGCTGCGGCGCTAGGCCGATCGATCGCGTGGCGTCGAGATTACGGGTGAGCAGGGCGCCGCCGAGAATTCCCACGGCGAGCCCACCAAGACTAAAGTGCGCGCGGGTCTGCGCGGTGACCGAGGTGCCGTTGCGTTCGAGCGCAGACGATGCCGAGTAGCCCAGTGCCAAGCCCAGAATGCCCCCGAGGTCAATAAGCGCAACGTGGCGACGCGAAAGATCATAGTTGCGAGTTAACAGACTCGCGCTTAACGTTCCCAAGGTGAGGCCGCTGAGCACGATACCGGCCGCCAGTTTATCGGAGGGTTCAAACGTTGCGGTGAAAAGTGCGCCGGCTGTGGTGCCCCAGATTACGCCCGAGTTGATCAACGCTGCATCGCCGGAGGAAATCGCGGTGCGACGGCCCGTCAAGTAGCCGCCGACGCCTAGCGTTGCTGCGCCGATTGCGGCACCGAACAGCGGACCTTGGTCGCGACTACTCAACGCGGTGCCCAGCGCTGCGCCGGCGAACGTGCCGGTAATGATACCGGTGATCGTCAATGAACTGGTACCGAGGGCAATGTCGCGTGGCACCGCGAGGTACGCCGCGCCAAGCGCAAGGCCGGTGCCGAGCAGTGCGTATCCAATCCCGATCTCGGCATCTTGTACGGTGGTCACGGCGTCGATGCCAAGGCCGACGACCATCCCGCCCAACATAATGCCTGGGATCAACTGGGTTCGTCCGGTTTCCGGCGTTGGCGGCAGCTCAATGACAATACGATTTTCTTTTTTTGGCAACACCGTAACCGTTCGGTCCACCGCCGTTCGGCCCGGTGCATCAACGTGAATACGATACTCGCCCGCGACAACATCCATGGTGACGCTGCCATGGCCCACCACCCGATCGTCGACCGAGATCCGGCCTTCGTCGGGCACGCTGATGATCGCGAGCTGGCCTTTTTGTCGAGGCAACGAAATGTAATATCCGTAAGGTTTACCCACTTCGACGTCGATTTCCTGGGTGACGGGTTGGTAGCCTTCGAGCGTCGCCGTCATTTCGTAGTGACCGGCTCGGGTTTCGATTAGTTTGCCGCCCGCCACGCCACGGGCCGCTATGCCGGAGTCCGACACCAGGGCAATCGCGGCACCTTCGGGTGAGGTGGTTACTTTGATACGCGCAGGTAGTGCCGACAGCACCGAAACTCGTGCGGCGACGTTCTTGCGATCTTGTTGCGGGTCAACGCCGCAACTGCCGGCTGGTTTGGCATCGACGGGTACCGCAAAAACGTAACGTTCGAGATACGCAATTGCGCGTTGGTAGTCGAGTTGACGCTCGTAGGCTTGCCCAATGTCTTTGAGAATTGTGAAGTATGGATACAAACAGTAGCTGGCGGTAAATTCTTGGACGGCGCCGGCATAGTCGCCTTGCACATACAGAATTTCGCCTCGGTTGTAGTGTTCACGCGCGATGCCGATCAATTTGTCTTGGGGCAGCGATGGTTTGGCTGGGCAGTCGTCAACTTCGAGTACTAACCGCGCTCGGCCGATGAAGCCGTTTGAAAAAGCAGCATCGGGGTCGGCCTCGTCGGCGCCATCGTCGGTGGTGGCGGTGGACGGCGCGGTTGGTGCGGCCGCTGGTGGCGCTACCTTCGCAGCAGGTTGCGCTGCCGCTATCCGCACGCAAAGCAGCAACATAATGCATCCGACGACACGCCCCAGATAGAACGCCATGTTGTTATTTCGCGCCGGGGGCAACCGGGTAGCCGGTCAAATCACCGCCGCCAGCGGGGCGCGTGCCATGCTGCGGATCTTTGGGCGGAGGAGTTACGGTTTTAATCGGACCACTAGGCCGACCATTTTTTTTGAGTGGTGTTAACAACACCGATACCGGTTTACCGGTAACCATTTCAACTTGTGGCCTAATGGGAAATTCGCCAACGTTATAACCGTCGAGTCGCGCCGTTAATGTAATGGTCTCGGTGCTGCCTTTGGCGGCGTCGTAGACGGTTGGCGTGGTTCCGACGAAGCGATTGCCATCGTAAATTTTGGCACCTTGAGGCTCCGAGTTGATGACGATGCTCATGGTGGTGGCCACCGGGGGTGCGTCGGGTTTCGCAAGTGGTGCGTCGGGTTTCGCCGGTGGTGCGTCGAGTGGCGGCGCCGCTGCGGCAACTTTTTTGGCATTTGGCCCGCTCATCGTGACGCTTACCGTGACCGCAACTGCGCCCACCAATACGGCAATCGCAGCCGCCCAGATCACAATTTTGGTTGCGCTGGTTTTGGTTTTCGTCGTCGTGCTAGCCCGTTTCGGAATAGTGATTTTGGCGCGTTCACTTGATCGCTTTGGATCACCGCGTAGCGTTTGGATATCGGCTAACAAATCGTTTGCCGTGGCGTAACGGTCGCTGCGATTTTTGGCCATGGCCCGCATTACGATCGCTTCAAATTCTTCGCTTAGTTCGGGCCGCAGACTACGCGGCAGGGGCGCTTCTTCGCTAAGGACCTGCGAAATTACGCTCAAATAGTTGGTGCCAATAAATGGGACGCGACCGGTACCAGCTTCGTACATGATCACGCCGAGCGCATAAATATCGACGCCAGCATCAATTTCGTCGTCGCCGCGTGCTTGTTCCGGCGACATGTACAATGGAGTGCCAAGCACCATGCCGGTTTGCGTGAGGCGCGGTGATTGTTCAACATCGGGGTCGCTAGAGCGCAGCGATTTGGAAATACCGAAGTCGACAACTTTAACGAAGTCTTCGTCTTTGCGACGCAACAAGAATAAATTCTCGGGTTTCACATCCCGATGCACGACGCCGGCATTGTGGGCGGCGGCGAGGGCCGACGCGGCTTGTGCGGCAATCGTGAGGATACGAACTTCGGGTAGCGTTTGTTCGCGATGCAAACACTCGGCGAGTGATTCGCCTTCGAGCAATTCCATCACCACAAATGTTTGACCGTCTTCGGTATTACCAAAATCGTTGATGTCGATGATGTGCTGGTGGCGAATGGAGGTGGCCAGCCGGGCTTCTTGTTCAAGCCGCGCAATAATTGCTTCACGTTTGGCGAATTTTTCCAGCAGCACTTTGACCGCGACGCGTTTACCGATCGACAAGTGCAGCGCTTCGTAGACCGCGCCCATGCCGCCTTGGCCGATTTTGCGAATCACTTGGTAGCGGCCAACCAACGTTGCGCCGATCAAACTCGAATGGGGATCGGTAGCGCGGTTGAGCTCCACGTCGCTAGTTTCAGCGCGGGTGGCGACGTTGCTCGCAGGCGGCATCGACCCGGCAGGTGGTATCGACCCAGCGGGCACGCCCACCGCGGTTTCCATCGATTCGATCGATTCGGCTGCACCAGTTTGCGCCATACCTGCGCTGTGTAACTCTTCAGGCGTGGCCCTCGCATGCGCCAGATTGCCAGCGCGAATTACTCCGCGTGGCGGTTGGCTCAAGGGCTCATCAGTTGGCGGTTTCGGCCCGCCCTTCGCGTCGCTCATATCCTTGTAGATGGTAGGTCCACAGCGTCGGTGAGTCAAACCTCGTCGTACCGAGTTACCTGGTTTGTGGGGCAATGTGGGTGAGTTGCACGGCCGCGCAGGTCTACATGCCGCGGGCGCGCAGCTTGATGACATCTTGATAGCCACCATCAAGCCAGCGTTCGACCTCTTTGGCGCGCTGCATCGCGAACGGATGGGTGCGCTGTGACGTCAGAAATACTTTGTAGGCCTTATTCAACGTCGAACGATCGACATCTTCAAATGCCGCCACTTGCCGCAAAAATTCGTCGCGGTCCATCTCTTGCGCTAACCGCGAATTACCGCCGGCAAGCTTCATGAATGTAGCGCGGGCAGGTTCGATATCTTGTACGCACAGCATCGCTGCACGGTCGCACGTCAACTCGGCAGCGCGGTACCACTCGAGCAGTGCGTAGACCAAACTTTGGCCAAGCATGGCGCCGATGCCGAGGGTGGCTTGGCCAATCAATTCAACAATGGTGGCAATGTTGCGCGCCATGGTGCCGTACAATACGTGACCGGCTTTGATGTGGCCGAGTTCATGCCCGATCACAAAAAACAATTCTTCGTCGGATAACAGATCAATAAGGCCCGAGGTCACGGTGATAAACGGCTTGGTATGGCCGAACGTCCATGCATTGGGCGTCGGATTCATCGTGACATACATTTCGGGTTCGGGTAGGTCGAGAATTTTGCAGCCCCACAGCAGGCTCTTGTGTAGCCGGCCAAACATGGTTGGCGTTACCCGCAAATTGGAGGCTACGTTGTCAACATAGGCCAAGCGTTCAAGCCCATATTCCAAAATTTTGGTGACGACTTTGTCAAAGCCCGGAATGCGTTTGAGGGTGTCGGTGGCAGCGGCATCTTGGGGGTGGCGAAAATCCTCCGCTGATAAGCCGGGCAGGGGCCGCAACTTGCGCTTTTTGGGCTTGGCATCCACCGGCAAGGCTTTGATCGGCTCTTCGGAATCGGGGCCGTCGCGACCGTCGTTGTTCATGCTTTATGGTACGGCATTTTGCCGGATGTGCAAAACAGCTCGTGGCGTTTGCGTTACCATGCGGCATGGCTGACTTGGTTGTAAACGAACGCGTCCGAATTCCGGACGGCGAACTGCATGTTGCATTCGTTCGTTCGGGTGGCCCGGGCGGCCAAAACGTCAACAAAGTTTCGAGCAAGGTCGAGCTGCGTTGGCGCCCGGTGGATTCACGCGCGTTGACGCCGGTAGATCGCGATTATCTCTTGAGCAAAATTGGCAAAAGCCTGACCAACGACGGTGAATTGATCATCGTCTCGTCGCTGACGCGCGATCAGGGTCGCAATCGTGAAGACGCGGAGGCCAAATTGGTGGCGCTGCTACGTGCCGCGCTAACCCGGCCCAAGGTTCGGCGCGCCACCAAACCGTCGCGCGGTGCAAAAGAGCGACGGATCTCTGGCAAAAAGCATCGCGGCCAGATCAAGCGCGATCGAAAAGGCGATGAGTAGCCGGTGCCGACCGGTAACTCGTCAGTGACTAGCGGATCAATTACCGGTGCCAGGCTTTTTGCGCGGCTTTTTGGGCGGTGCTTTGACTGCTTCTTCGTACACTCGCATTTCGGATTCGGCAGTGGTTTGCACGGCTTCAAGGTAAATCGACAACAGCGTCATATGGTCGCCTTTGAGCGCTTCATAATAACGTTGCCGATCCATCGAGTGCACGATGGCAACTGGGTATCCGGCTTCTTGCAGCAGCAAGTTGGACGCAATGCGAATGGCGCGGCCACTCTCTTTGGACCACGGAAAAATCGCCATAAATTTCGAATGCAGCGTCGCCACGCGTTCGATTACGTGGGTTTCGCGATTGGCCGGTTCATCGAGCCAATCCGCGAGTTTGCGCATCGCCGGTTGGATCTTTTCCGGCGGCGTAATGTCGTGATAGTACAAACGGTGCAGCGGATTTTCTTTACGGTAGGGCAAGCCCTTGGCTTTTTCGTCGGGTGCCAAAATCGCGTAGATGTCGCGCAGCGTATCGAGCTTAAACGGCTTTTTCTTGGCGGCTAAGTCGGCTGCAAAATTACAGGCATCATCGAAACAACGAATTTCTTCATACGAAGGAATGAGCGATGGATCACTGATGATGCTTGGGTCGACCGCGGCTTTGATTTCGCTGTAGCTCAGCACTTCGCCTTCAAGGGCTGCGTCGTGATGAATCAGTGAAATCCGCAACCGATTGTTAAATTCGGAGCGCGCGGTAGGGTTGGCGCTGGCAACTTTGCCTCGCCACGTGGTGACAACGCGTTCGACTTCGTTGAACCGAGCATCAATGTCTTCTGTTTCTTTATACCTAAGCACGATTGTATCCTGCTGATATTATTGAACTACGAGTAAGCAGCAACATATATGAGCCAAACTGACCCGTCAAGCGGCAGACCGAGCTAGCCGCGTTATCTGTCCGAAAATCGGACAGGTTTCATGGCCCGCAATTAACTCATAAAAATCAGAGGGTTAAAGGCGCAATCCAGGTGCTGTTCAATTTTGACGCAGTGCGACGCGGTGCGACGCACTGCGTTGAGAGTGGATTTGGTGGAAAATTCCAGCTAGCCGAACAGCGCGCTGACGCCGGGGTCTTTCATTTGGGCGATTTCGGCCCGCAGCGCCACCCCATCGATGACTTTGGCGCGCAGCGCAGCGCGGCGTACTTTTGCCCACATGAAGGTATCGACATCGGCGAATTGCGCGTAGGGGTCAATTTCGTCGCCCGAGTTTGGATACCAAGTGGCGACTTTGCCGTTGGGCCGCACCACATAATAGTTGCCGCTGCCATCGCTACCCAAGGCCCAGACCGTCGCAGCGATATTCTTGCCGGAGTCGTTGAGCACGGTCGAGCCGTTCTTAACGAAGTCGAAGCCGTAGGTCGAGTCGCCGGCAATGTCGAGCAACAAGATGCTTCGCAGCGAGCCGCTGCGAATCTTTGCATCAAGGCTGGTCAAGGCCGCCACTGAAGCCGGCGCTAAGGTTTGCAGGAACGTCGCGATCGGTTGCACTTTGTCGTCGATTTGCACTTTGGATGCCGTTGGAAACCAACGTTCGAGATCATCCTCTAAGTGCTTTTCGATATAACCAGAGGTCAGGGAACTCATGGCGCGGAGTGTAAGGAGTCACGCCGAGTGGGGCAACGTCTCTAACCGATGATCGCCATGGCAATGACAACTACGTGTGATATCGCAGACTGAGGCGGCGTTCTGGCGCTGTTTTTTGTTGGCACTACTGCTTGCATGCTCTCGCTAGCGAGTTGAACCAAGGGCTGGCGGCGGCGCGACCGGGACCGCCACCACTTAGAGGAGCTGGTAGCCGATGCCCGCGCTAACCCCGACGCGGGGATTTGTGTCGAAAAATCCGACCGCAACGTCGAGCGTTAACGCCAACGCGTGCGGCCCGCGTTCGAGAATATTGTAGCCACCGCGGCCGACCAGGCCGAGCACACTTTGGGTACTAGCGGTGATCTTGCTTTTCGTGGCGGCGCCGACGGTGCCGCCGATCCAGCTGCGGGCACCAACGTACTGTTGCACACCGACGCCATATACGATGAAAACGTGGTAGCGAGCATCGCTAGCGGCGTTACCGTCGAAAGGCTCATAATAGCTCGACGCATCAAACGTTAACGCGGTGGCGCGCGACAACCACGCACCAACGAAGAATCGGCCGTTGGTGGCGCCGGCTGATTTTTTTTGGTTATCCGACACCGACGCGATGCCGATGCCCAAGCCGACCGTGAAGCCGCGATGCGACCGATCGGTAGACGGCGGCGGCGTGGCTTGTATGCCTGGTTGTTGATCTGGCGGATACGAACCGATGTGTGCTGCGGGCTGCGCCGAAGCGACTGCTGTGAGGCCAGCACAAGCCAAAAATGAAAATGCGGAAATAACCGTGATGGATTTCATCGTTAAGCCCCTCTTTGGCAGGGCTCGTAAAAAGTAACAGGCTGCGGCCACAGCGCAAAGCAGCCTGGGCACGGCGACGCGAATTTCGCATCGCGTAGCAGCACCCGACTACAGCAGCTGGTACCCGATGCCGGCGCTAAACCCGACAAGGGCTTCTTGGTCGAAAAATCCGACCGCCAATTCGAGTGTTAACGACAACGCGTGAGGCCCACTTTCGAGAATATTGTAGCCACCGCGACCGACCAGACCGAGCACGCTGTCTGAACTAAAGCCGTTGTCGTTTACACGTGCGGCACCGATGGTACCGCCGAGCCAGCTGCGGGCGCCCATATACTGTTGCACACCGACGCCATACACGTTGAACGAAGTAGAAGCGCCACCGCTATCGATTTCGTTGACCACGTAGCTCGATGCGTCAAAGGTCAATGCGGTGGCGCGTGACAACCATCCACCGATGAACAATCGGCCGTTGATGGCGTCGACTGTGACTCGGTCATCTGACAACGATGCGATGCCGAGACCCAGCCCGATCGTGAAGCCTTGGCGCGACCGATCAGTTGGCGGCAGCGGTGCGGCTTGCGGGCCAGGTTGCTGCCCTTGCGGATATTGCGGTGGCGGGTATTGCCCAGGCGGCGGATACTGACCCGGTTGCGGTGCCGGTTGCGGATACGGCGCCGGTTGCGGATACGGCGCCGGTTGCGGATACTGGCCCGGCTGCGGATACGGCGCTGGCTGCGGGTACGAACCCGTCTGAGCCCCCGGTTGCGCAGCGGCCACCGAGGTGAGTGTCGCCAAGGACAAAAGTGTGGAAATAACAGTGGTGGTTTTCATCGCTGGCCCCTCCGTCACAATGCTGCGCAAATTTCGCGTCATTGATCAGTACAAGGCCACGCGCTGCGTTTCAATGGCAAATGCAGCTTACCGCCGGGTCTCGTGGCTAGCATCACGGTTCGCCCTGGCTCAGTATTATGCGAGCCTAGGTTGCGTCGTCGTCGGCATCGCTGGTGTCATCGGCATCATCGTCGTCGCTGGCGTCGTCGACATTATCGTCGTCGCTGTCGTAATCAGCCTCATCGTCGCCATCTTCATCGCTGTCGCTGAGCGCTGCTAATTCCAAGATGTTGCGCTTGAAGTTCTTGGCGTCTTTCCAACGATCGACGGTGGCAAAAATTACCGTGGCTGATTTGTAGCTGCCGGCGATACCAGCGAGTTCGTCTTGGTTGTCTTGGCGCAAAGGCCCGGTGCGGCCCAAGCCCAACACCCGCAAATACGCGTGATCGGTGTCGAGTTCCGAAAACACGCCCGGTCGATAGGCCAAGTCTTTGACCAATGGATCGATCGCGCACAGCACGCCGAGTTCGGTTGCAAATCGCACCGCGGCGACCGGCTCCCACAGTGCATCGGGCAGCCACACGCGGACGCGCCCAGCGAAGCGTTCGGCTGGGGCAATTTCGTTGAAGAACGTGCGCAGCCGGTCACGGTTGCCTTGCGACGGAGAAAACAGCGGTGGCGATTGAAAAATCACCGACCATGCATCGATCGCCGCCGCCGAGGTCGCCAGTTCGTCGAGTGCAGCTTGCACCACCGGTGAATCGCGAAAATCGCCGGAGCCAGCGTCGGCTTGGCGCTCAGCGTTACCACTTGGGTTTTTGCGATGGGTGATGACCCACGGCGCATGCAGCCCGATGCTGCGCGGTGGCACGGTGGCTTTCCATTTGATCAACGTGGCCGGTTTCATCGGCCCCGCGATCAACGCCGAGATCTCGACGGTTGAAAGCGCTTTAAAATAGTGTTCGATGCCCGTGCGTGGGGGCAAATCTGCGGTGCCAATTCTCAGTTCAGACATAGGTGGGTTGCTTGCAGCGAAGGCGTTTCGTAGAGTGCGCCGGCCGCAACGTGCGGCTACCACTCACTAACACAACGCCAGCAAAAACGCACCCGGAGGCCAGGTATGAAGTTCTTCATCGACACAGCAGATGTCAAAGAAATCAAAGAAGCGACCGCCATGGGGCTCGTCGACGGTGTCACCACCAATCCATCGTTGGTGGCCCGCACCGGCCGCAAGTTCCGCGATGTGTTGCTCGAAATCTGTGATTTGGTGCCTGGCCCGGTTTCGGCTGAAGTGGTGGGCCTGACCCACGACGACATGATGAAAGAAGCCCGCGAACTAGCGGCGTTGCGCAAAAACATCGTGGTCAAAATTCCTTTGATTGCCGAAGGTCTCAAAGCGGTTCGCACCTGCAGCAACGAAGGCATCAAGACCAACGTCACGTTGTGCTTTTCGGCGACCCAAGCGCTGCTGGCTGCCAAAGCCGGCGCCACGTATATCTCGCCATTTGTGGGTCGGCTCGACGACGTTTCGCAAGATGGCATGGAATTGATCGCCGATATTGTCGAAATCTACGACAACTATAATTTTGATACCGAAGTGCTGGTGGCCTCGGTCCGGCATCCAATTCATGTGTTGGAATCGGCTAAGCTTGGCGCTCACGTCGTGACCTGTCCGCTTTCCGTACTGTTGCAATTGGCCAAACATCCACTCACCGACTTGGGCCTTGCCAAGTTTTTGCAGGACTGGGAAAAGGTTCCGAAGTGAAGCTGCGCCGCCTCGCGTATGCAGGTCTTGTGACCGTAGGGCTCGCAGGCATGACTGGCTGCATCGACGAAGGCGGCCCAACGCTGCTGTCGCTTTCCGCGTCTGCAGGCCAAGTAGGCTCAACTATTGAGCTTAATGGCACCCGCTTGTGCGGCGCGCTCGATGATTGTAGCGCTGCAACCGGCTCGGTAACATTTGACGACGCCACGGCCCATGCGGCACCGATCGTTGGCGTCACGCCAACAACACTGCGCGTAGTGGTGCCGCCGATGTCGCCTGGTATCAAGCGCGTAGTGGCGATTGTCGACGGTGAATCCTCCAACGCGTTGGATTTTGAGGTAGTGCCATGACTACAATGTCTGCAACCACGGCAACGATCGAACCCCGGCGAGCATTTTCAGTGGCGGTATATGCGCGGCGTGGCGGTGCGAGCGCCGATGCCCAGGTATTAGTTATCAAACACAAGCGTTTAGCAACCTGGCTGCCCATTGGTGGCGAAGTTGAAGCCAACGAAACGCCGCTCGAAGCAGCGGTCCGTGAGCTGCGCGAAGAAACCGGCCTGCGTGGGCAATTCCCGCGTTTGGCCTCGCACCTCGACGGTGTGCCACTAGGCATGCTCGGTTATGAAGAGCACCAAGCCGGCAGCAAAGGGCTGCACATGAACTTTGTGTTTGTGGCCGATGTTGAGCGCAGCGCTGAGGTTGTGCCCAACGACGAATTTGGTGAATGGAAATGGATCGGCCGCGAACAAATGGATGCGTTGGACTCGCCACTCAACGTGCGGCAATTTGGCTTCATGGCGCTGGACGCGGAATAGAAAGCAGCTATGCGCGTTCGTCAGCACGTTAATCCTTTGCATTCGCACTTCGGTCGGTTTCGCGGCGATTTACCGCCATTCGTCGAAGGTCAATTGATCGAAGTTGAAATTGGCTGTGCCGATGCGCAGTTTTTGTTTGAGCGCTCGATCGTGGATCCCGACCGGCTGTATGTCGGTTTGGAAATTCGCGAAGAGTTAGTGCATTGGGTCAATCGCAAAGCCAAGCGCGAAGCGCGCCCGGTGCATGCGGTGTTTTGCCAAGCTCAGTTGCACATCGACCACATTTTTGCTGGGCGCAAAGCCGAGCGCGTGTATTTGAACTTTCCTGATCCGTGGTTCAAAAAGCGCCATCATGAGCGCCGCATGATCGACGACGCGTTGATCACTGGCGTCGCTAGCATCTTGCGGCCAGGCGGTGAGCTGTTTGTGCAAACCGATGTCTGGGACATCGCCATTGATGCTTTGGCCGTGGTCGAAAACCGACCGGAATGGTTCACCAACGCGTCCCCCGACGGGCCCTGGAGTTTTTGGCGCGGCGGCAATCCGTTTGGCGCGCAATCGTGGCGCGAGATGAACGCTGCCGTCGAGGGTTTGCCGGTATGGCGCACGCTGTACACGCGTAATCCGTGATTATTCGGCTGCGCGTAGGGCATGGTTTGTCAGCCCTAGGTTGTCTGCCGTAAAGGCTGCGACAACCTGCCTCGCGACAGTTGTTCCCTAGCGGCCTGGCAGGCGGCCTAGCCGGCGGCTGCGGTTGAATCTTGTCCTAGATTGAAGCCCTGTAGTTACAGCCTATTACGGTTGGGTGCCGTGTCGGCAGCTCGGCACGCAATATGCTTTAGACGTTGTCACCATGCGTACTCGAAGCTTGCTCGTGTCTTCCTTGTTGGTTGCCACCACGTTCGCGGCTTGCGCCGGCGAGCCGGCTGAGCAAGCGGTCGACATCGGCGATTTTGACGCGTTTGCCGATGGCAAAAGCGACACCGCGTACCTCGGCACTCGGTCGGCCGAGATTCAAGCGGCGTTGACCGGCAAAGTGCGCGTCGCTGTGCCAGGTAAAACTGCAGCGCAGTTGCAGACCATGGCGGCTGCCATCAAAGCGAATCCTACCGACTACCAATACCGCGATATTACAGCGCAAGTTACTGAGCAAATCAAATACGCGCGCAATGCACTGCGACAATCAAAATACACGCTGAACCTTGAAGGTGGCGATGCGACCTATGCGTCGATCTCGGTGGCCAGCGAAGCGTTGGTGTTGGACTACAGCGTTAAAATTGAATCGCTGGTGAAGTTCAAAGAGCTTGAAGCGCAGAATCTTAAACCCGCGGATCTCATCGGCCAAAAAGTCGATATCAAATTGCCGATGACCCCAGGTGGTTTGTACGAGCGCATCAAAGGCGCTTGTTCGAGCGACTTCGACGCCAATGGCGCAGCGGTGCCCGCCGAAGATCTGCGCGCCGACAACATGTTTTACTACTGGGATCCAAACCGCGCCGGTTGTTCGTTGGACGCAGCGGATATTGTGACTGCGCAGTACACGGTGTCGGCTGCAGCTGGCGCCACCACGGTGTATCCCGAATACGATAAGCTGATTGCCGACGGTAAAATCTCGATGGTGCAGATCTACGGCCAAATCGAGCATGGCGATTTGTCGCCGAATGATTGGGGCTTTCTCTCGATCAATGACGTGACTCGCACCTTGACCAGTCACGGTTTTCGCAAAACTCAAACGTTCCCCAACAACACCGGCCATCGTTTAGAAAAGACCATGCCCAACGGCTTGAAGGTCGAAATTGATATGTTGTCGCCGGTGAGCTTTGCCGACCATGTCGATCGCGAAGCCTCGAACGCCAAGTTTCGTGAAGCCATCAAGAGCCATGAAGTTGTGTACTACGCTGGTCACGCATTTTACGGATCACTGACGGTGCTCGACGAGCCAACCGCGTATCCGCTGGATCAATACCAAGTGATCTTCATGGACGCATGCTGGTCGTACGCCTACTACACCAAACAAGTGTTCCGCAACCGCGCCACTGCGGCTGACCCAACCGGCTTTATCAATACCGACGTGGTGAACAATACCGAGATGGGCATCACCGGCTCGGAACAAACCGCGATGGTGTTGTTCGAAAAAATGTTCGCTGGCGCTGACTTAGTCAAAGGCCGCAAAGCTGCTAAGAATTATTCGTGGAACAATTTGGTGAAATACATGAACGCCCACGCCAAGGCTCGCGCCGATGCGCGTGGCGAAACCAATGAAGAAATCTACGGCGTGAGCGGCGTGGCTGGCAACAAGTTCAAGCCAACGCGCTAATCTGCATCGCAGCGGTTCATTCGTCCGCGCAGCCCGCTCTCGCCACGTGCGAAAATCGGCGAAGCAGCGGTGCACCCAGTATCATTTGCCTGGCTATTTTTGTGGTGCGGACGGCACAGACGGTCTGCCTAAGCCTGCGGCGTCGATGATTTTTAGCGGCGCCGATCGCGGCGATACTCGGCCGAGCTCGTCGACCCAAGCAAGTGCAACCTGGTCGCCGATGTTGCTGGCAATCGTCGATGGCACTGGTGGTTCGCAATTGCGCGTACTAAATGTGTAGACCTGCATGGCCAACGCGTCGTCATACACTTTTGCAAACGAGCGCGGCGTAGCAACGCCTTTGTCATCGATGCCGTAGACAATAACGGCGACAACCGCGGGTGGTCGGCGATCTTGCAGCGTGGCGGTTGCCACGGCATTGGGGCGCCCACCACCGCGGACTGGGCGGAGCTCCATCGTAATGCGCGCAAGCGTCGGAGCAGGCAGCGGGCTGACCGGGTGTTTGGCCGATGCTGACGTAAGGGTCACACGGTGCAGCTTGCCAGCGACGGTAACTGCGATGGTGCCCGTGCCGCCGGCCGGCACGTAGCGGGTCAACCCCGGAGCGAGTGGCTCCATGGTTGTGGCAATTTTTGCAGCACCTTTGCGCGTGCTGCGTACAAAATTCCAGGTTGGTTGCAGCGATGCATCGACGTCGCTGCGGGTGGTGCCAGCCATTTCGTAACCAGAACGCACAACCACGCCGGCGCCACCCGGCAACACGCTGTTGCTGCGCTGCAAGATTTCAGGGCTCGGAGTAAAAACCGGACACGGCTCAGCGGACGCACGGCCTAGCATGCTGGTCGCCAGGGCTAACGTGGTGGTGGCAGCGAGGAGCAGTGGACGAAGCATGCCAAAGTGTACGCTGCGTTTTGCAGCGCTGCCAATTAAAGTGCGGCGAGTGCAGCGTCGATTGTTGGCTTGGAAAATTTGTAGCCGGCGCGTTCGAGCGCCCGGGGCACCACGCGGTGAACTTGTACAGGCGTTGCATTTGTTGCCCAGCTCGTCCGTCGAGCCGCGCTTTTGTCTGCTTTGAGTCGCCCGCAATTTCGTCACAGTTTTTTCACTCAGTCACTGTCACCATAGCCGTCGCCGAACCGCCACCCTCAGTTGCGTTGCTTCACCAGCTCGGTGATTGCAACGTTCGGATGTCCGATGCTTTCGATGACGCGCTGTCATCACTTCAACGTTTCCAGAAATTGGCGTGGATTTGCCCAGAAGATCTCAATGTTTTCTGGCGTGACAAAAACCTGCCGCGCGCGTGGATATGCCGCGCAGAATGCATCAAGGCCTCGGCGTGAGCGCGCCCGCCCAGATTTGACTTCGATCGCATACAGCACACTGTCGACGGTAACGACGTAGTCAACCTCGGTGTTGCCATCCCGCCAGTAGCTGGGATCTAGCCCCGCGTTCACCAACGCGGCGCCCACGGCAGCTTCGAAAGCTCGACCATATCCGTCCTTGTGCGAAAACACATCGCGGTTGATCAACGCACCGCACAGTGGAATCAATTTCGGCGATGACGTTCGACTCCGCACGGCTTTGCCCGCGTATTTCGAGATTGTTTTGACAATGAACGCACCTTCATACAGCTCGATATAGCGACGAATGAGGTCGGTATTGCCATGGTCCTGCAACTGCCCCAACAGTTTGGTGTAGCTAATCTCCTGCGCGGGATACGACATCAGGATCGAAAACGCCTGACGAAATAGCGCTGGCTTTTGAACGCTGACAATGTTGAGGATGTCTTTGCCGATCACCGCGTCGACGATCGACGTCGTTACGTATCGCCGCCAAGCGGTTGAATCTTTGAGCAACACGTACGAGCCAGGGTATCCGCCGTACTCGACAAATTCATGCACGCTCATCGATCGCAGTGCGCGCGACTTGAAATAGCCCCAGTGGGTAGCGGGTACCAATTGAAAACGGCCGGCCAAACTTTCGTGTAGGCCTTGTTGCAGCTGCAGTGAACTTGAACCTAGGAGGACCAATTGCACGCGCGCTTTTTTGCGCTTTTGTTCGTCCCAGAGGCCTTTGATAATTTGCGACCAGTCCGGAACTTTTTGAATCTCGTCAATCACGAGCAGCGTCTCGGAGCCCAAAAGCAGCGCTTGTTGCCATTGGGCGCGGACCCAGGTCTGCGCGGGTGCGAGTTCGTCGTCAGCTGACACATAGTAGTGAGGGCCACGCCATTTTTTTAGGAAGCCTAAAATTCCGGTGGTTTTGCCGACCTGGCGGGGGCCTAAGATGACCTGAATGAATGGGTGCTTCTGCTCGAGATTCGCGGCCAACTCAGCGATGAAATCAGGCTCCAGCACAGCGGTCAGCATGAAGCATGGTAGGCAATGATACTACTCGTGTCTAGTATAATTGATATGATGTTCTAGTAATTTTGATAGATATAACTATTGAATTTAGACGGAGGCAACATGGCCGTCCGCGGATTCACTAATGCAGTTGCGGTGGAGGCCGTAGGCACGCTGTCAGCGTCGCGGACGCCGGGACCAACCGGGGCTATCGAAACAAATCCGCTCGCGGGATCAAAAAATCAACGGCGGTAGCATGCGGTGCGTGTATGGTGAGCGGAGATGCGTACCGTGTGGTTTGCGCTTATTGGCCCAACGATCGGTGAAAGCGAGCAGGTGATCAGTTTACCGGCAAAGCGCAGCGCGACGCGGGTGAGGCTGCCAACGACGCTGACGATGGACGCCGCCTGCGAATGATGGGTGCGTGTCAAGGCTTCGATTTCGGCTGTAACGTCTTGGCCAGGTTTAAGCCGGATGATGTAACTGTGGGTCGGAGATGATGCTAACGGCATGGTGGACGCAGGCCTTGGCGAGGCAGTGGGGTGGGTGCCAGCTTAGGTGTACACTACTAAGGCGCTGGTAATGCCGGTGGTCCAGCGAACGAGCTTCTCTTGCTTGTCGCAGCGGCGGTTGCGTCGACGGTTTTCAGCGGCGCTGATCGCGGCGCGACTCGGCCAGGCTCATCGACTCACGCGCGCGCAACCTGGTCGCCCGATGTTGCTGCGTGTAAACTTCAAGCTAGGTTGCAGTGATGCATCAAGATCAAGGTGCAGCGAGTGCAGCGTCGATGGTTGGCTTGGAAAATTTGTAGCCGGCGCGTTCCAGTGCCCGAGGTACGACGCGGCGACCTTCGAGTAAATATTCGGCGAATTCACTGCCAACCGCAGCGCGCAGTGCAAAGCCTGGCACCGGCATAAAACTCGGCCGATGCATGGCGTGGCCCAATGCTTTGGCAAATTGTTTGTGCCGCACCGCATTGGGCGCAACTAGATTCACCGGGCCGTGCAAGGCTGGCGTGTCAATGGCGAACAAGTACGCGCCGATGGCATCATCGCGATGCAACCAAGAGAACCATTGCCGGCCCGAACCGATGGGCCCACCGACGAAGAATTTGAATGCGGTGGCCATTTTGTCGAGTGCGCCGCCACCTTCACCGAGCACAATGCCGGTGCGCATCGCAACTACGCGCACGCCGAGTGCTTCGGCGGCAAAGGCTTGGGCTTCCCAGTCGCGGCACAGCCGGCCTAGGAAATGGTCACCGGCCGGGGCTTTTTCATCAACTTCATCGTCGTCGAAATCGCCGGGGCCACTGGCAAAAGCGTAGTAGTCGGCACCCGATGCGCAGATCAGGGCTTTGGGCCGTTGCTCGGCTGGCAACGCGGCGATTCCCTCGACGATGACGCGGGTGGCTTCGACGCGTGAGTCGCGCAGCACTTGTTTTTGCCGAGCGTCCCAGCGTTTGGCTGCGATGGATTCGCCCGCGAGATGCACAAGTACATCGAGGCCAGCGAGGGATTTTTGCCAATCACCTGAAGTTTCAAGATCGGCGGTGATGGCCGGAATGCCCAGTGCTTGGCTGGCGCGCGCACCATTGCGTGAAAAAATTACCAACTCATCGCCACGGGCCAACAGGCGTTGCACCAATGCTTTACCGAGGAAGCCGGTCGCGCCGGTGATGCCGATTTTCATGATGATTGGACGATAGCAGGAACCACGTGGTTACATATGGTGTGAGGCCACGCAGGGCCTCACACCACGGCGGCAGCGCCGGCGCCAGGCACCACCGACGCGGCGATGTGTTGGTGGACCCACGTTTGCGCCAGTTGCGCGGCCCGAGGCAGCGGCTCACCCTGGCCTAGATACGTAGCAAGCGCCGATGCCAAGGCGCAGCCCGTGCCATGGACGCCGCCGACCGGCAAGGCCAAGCGCGGCGCAGTGAAGTTATGAATGCTGGCCGCAACGTTGCGGTGCTCGACGAGGATATCGACTATTTGATTGTTGTCGCTAGCAAGATGGCCACCCTTGGCGAGCACATGCATGCCGGAGCGCTCGGCTAGTTCGGTAGCTGCGCTGCGCATAGCGGCGCCATCCTCGACGGTGCGGCCCAGCAATGCGCCAAGCTCGACGGTATTGGGCGTGATAACCGCGTTCGGCAACGTTGCAAAAAGTGCCAGCGTATCGGCCAGCTCGCCGGTAAATAGCGCAATCGCACCGCGGGTTGGCATGATGACCGGGTCCCAAATCACCGGCATCGCAGCGCGTTGCGCCGCTGCCACCACCACACGCGCTATATCGATTGAACCCAACATGCCAATTTTGATAGCGGCAACGCTAACGTCGTCGAGTAACGCCGTGAGCTGCTGCTGTAGCAGCGACGGATCAACACCGACGACGGCGTGAACTCCCAACGTGTTTTGCAC
Source organism: Kofleriaceae bacterium (assembly GCA_018057605.1). Lineage (GTDB taxonomy): Bacteria > Myxococcota_A > Polyangia > Haliangiales > Haliangiaceae > JABFXX01. The sequence continues at coordinate 18,576 of JAGPDK010000035.1, forward strand.
GGTGTGTGCCGTGACCACACCAACTGGCCGGCCGCCGCACGCGGTGACCACGCGGCAATCGGCGATGAAGCCGGCACCACCGGATGGATCGAGCCCGGCGCAGATCAAAATATTGCGGGCTGGCGGCACGTACGACTTACGAATCAAACGCCGAAATGCCAGTGATGTCCTGGCCCACCACCAACGCATGAATGTCGTGGGTGCCTTCGTAGGTGTAAACCGATTCGAGGTTGAGCATGTGGCGGCCGCATTGGTAATCGTCGGTGATGCCGTTGGCGCCCAAGATGTCGCGAGCATCCCGCGCGATATCGCGGGCGATCGAAACATTGTTGCGTTTGGCCAACGAGATTTGCGCTGGCGTGAGCTTGTTGGCTTCCTTGAGCCGGCCCAGCTGGTAGCACATGAGTTGTGCTTTGGTGATTTCGGTGACCATGACGACCAATTTGTTTTGCACCAGTTGATAGCCCGCAATCGGTTTCGAAAATTGCACGCGATCTTTAGCGTAATTCAAGGCTTCGTCGTAACACGCCATCGCGGCACCGACGGCACCGTAACAAATCCCAAAGCGCGCTTGCGACAGGCACGACAGTGGGCCGCGCATCCCCGCCACGCCTGGCAACATCGCCTCTTCGCCAACGATGCAATCTTCCATGTGCAGTTCGCTGGTCACCGACGCACGCAACGACCACTTGCCGTGCAATTCGCGCGCAGTAAAGCCTGGCGTTGCAGTCGGCACTAAAAATCCGCGCACCAC
>JAGPDK010000406.1 GCA_018057605.1 Kofleriaceae bacterium
GACGAGCGCCGCCATGATGCCCTGCACCGCTTCGAGATGCTCCCGCATATTTTGCTTTTGATGATTCGCCATCATCGGCAATAACGGCATCGGCTTGCGGGTGTCGAGTTGATCAAGCATGCCTTGTGCGGTCAGCGCGCCAGCCACCGGCGCCGTCGGTGCGCCCGAACCTGCCGCCGCAGCGATCTCGGCGGAACTGGTCTTGGTCGGCGTTGGCGATGATGTTTTTTGTGTGCACGCAGCCAGCGCTGCAGCGGTGACGAGAATGCGGGCGGAAGCACGTATCATGGTGAAGTCCTTGCAAGGAGAGATAGGTTACCGCGACGACAGCATCATTCGTCGAAGGAAACCTGTTGCACTTCATTCGCGATCAGTTGCTCCAGCGTCTCGCGCTTGCGCACGACGGTGTAGGTGGCGCCAGCGACGAGGATTTCGGGGGCGCGAGGGCGAGTGTTGTAGTTGGAGGACATGACGGCGCCGTATGCGCCGGCGGCGCCGATGGCGAGCAGTTCGCCACGGGCAAGTTCAGGCAAGGTGCGGTCGCGGCCAAGGAAGTCCCCGGTTTCGCAGATGGGACCAACGACGTCGGTGGTGATGGTGGCGCGCGTGGAGGTCACGCCGTGGGCGCCAGGGCCGCCAGCGACGGGCCACATTGGATGAAAGGAGCCGTAGAGGGCTGGGCGCATGAGATCGTTCATGGCTGCGTCGATAATGGTGAAGTGTTTGGCTTCGTTGGTTTTGCGAAACACCACGCTCGCGACCAGCGCACCGGCTTGGCCAACAATGACGCGGCCGGGTTCGCACAACAACATGACGCCCAGGGCGGTGAGTGGTGCCAAGGCTTCGCGCACCGCAACGCCGTATTGCGCAGGGCTCGGCGGTGGTGCATCACCTTTGCCGTAGTCGATGCCTAAGCCGCCACCGATATCGATGGTGGTGATGTTGATGCCGTCGGCGCGCAAGGCGAGGACCAGCGTGACCAACCGCGCGATGGCGTCGGTAAACGGCGAGGTCTTGGTGAGCTGTGAACCGATGTGGCAGTCGATGCCGACGATGTCGAGCCCAGGCAACGATTTGGCGCGGTGCAAAATCTTGACGGCATCGGCCATGCCCACGCCAAATTTGTTTTGCTTGAGGCCGGTTGAAATATACGGATGAGTTTCGGGATCCACATCGGGATTAACCCGCAGAGCAACGCGGGCACGTTTGCCACGGGCTGCAGCCACGGCGCTGAGGGCATCGAGTTCTTCGTCGGATTCAACGTTAAAAATCATGATGCCAGCGTCGAGGGCCTTGCCCATTTCGTCGTCGGTTTTGCCAACGCCAGAAAACACAACTTTGGCGGGATCGCCGCCAGCTTTAAGCCAACGGTACAACTCGCCGTAGCTGACGATATCAGCGCCAGCGCCAAGGCTAGCCAACACGCTGAGCACGCCGATGTTGGAGTTCGCTTTGACGCTAAAACAAACCCGGTGCTCAATGCCGGCGAGCGCGCCGGTGAACGCCCGATACGCCCGCTCAAGCTCGCCGCGGCTGTAGACGTACACAGGGGTGCCCTGCTCGGCGGCGAGGCGATCTAACGCAACGCCTTCGCAGTGCAGTTTGCCGTCTTGATAGTGAAAAGGACCAGAGCTCGTAGGTGCAGTCATGACCCGCTGTTGTTACAGCGAAACCGACGCCACGGGAAGGCCCAAAGCCGCCTCGACGCGGTCAAGTTCGGACGCAACTTGGTTACGCGCCGGGCCACCGACGATGTCGCGGCGATCAGTGGCGCGCACCGGGTCGAGCCAATCGGCAACATCGCTGGCGAATGCTGGATGATGCGCCTGCAACGTGGCCAAATCCAACGCGGCGAGTTCAACGCCTCGGCTGATAGCGACACGCACTAAGGCACCTGCGATATCGTGGGCATCGCGAAACGCAGCGCCTTTGGCGACTAGATAATCGGCCAATTCGGTGGCAACCAAATAGCCATCGTCGACGGCCGCGCGCATGCGCTTGGTATCAAACTGCAACGACGCCACCATGCCGGCGCTCACTTGCAAACAAATGGTCAAGGTCTCGACCGCGTCGTACAACGGCTCTTGGGTTTCTTGCAGATCTTTATTGTAGGCTAGCGGTAGGCCTTTGATGGTGGTGACCAAACTGACCCAATCGCCGATGACGCGGCCGGCTTTGCCACGAATCAACTCGGCGATGTCGGGGTTAACTTTTTGCGGCATCAGCGACGATCCGGAACAATAGGCTTCACCAACTTGGGCAAAACGAAACTCTTGGCTCATCCACAACACGATTTCTTCACCGAGCCGCGATAAGTGAACTTGCAACAGCGCGCAGGCCGCGACGAGCTCCACTGCAAAATCGCGATCACCGACGGCGTCAAGCGAATTGCGGGTGACACTGGAGAAGCCAAGCTCAGCAGCCACCGCTGCGCGATCGAGCGGAAATGTCGTTGCCGCAAGGGCACCAGAACCCAGCGGTGATTCGCCCGCGCGTTTGGCAGCGTCGGCAATGCGGCCGCGATCACGGACCAACATAGCTTCGTACGCCAACAAATGATGGGCCAGCCGAATTGGTTGGGCCCGCTGCAAATGAGTGTAGCCAGGCATCAGCGTATCTAGGTGAGCCCGTGCTTGCACCACAAACGCCCGGCGCAGCTCGTCGATCAAGCGGATCAATTCGCTAGCTTGCGCACGCGCATACAAACGCAAATCAGTGGCCACTTGATCATTGCGACTGCGTGCCGTGTGCAAGCGTCGGCCGGCATCGCCGATTTCATTAATAAGCCGCGCTTCGACATTCATGTGCACATCTTCGAGAGCATCGTCCCAACTCAGCTCGCCGGTGGAGAGCTTGAGTGCAACAACATCAAGGCCGGCACAAATGGCATCGCTGTCGGCTTGCGCAATGATGTTGCGCGACGCCAACATCCGAGCATGAGCTTTGGAGCCGGCGACATCGTGTGGCAACAGCCGTTGATCAAAACTCACCGACGCATTGGCCGCGGCGGCGACCGGATCTAACGCGGCTGCAAAACGGCCACCACGTGCGCCTTTGGGCTCAGCTTTGTTGCTCATGCAGGCGACACTAACGAACGGCACTGCACGGTGCGAGCCGGTGGCTCAAGTTTCGCGCACAAATAGCTGCCGGCGCAGCGCAGCCGCCGTTAAATATTGACCGCCTGCGGCTAACTGCGGCGGAACGCGCGCATGCGTTCGCGCGAGGCTTGCACATCTTCAGACGACATGGCGCCGATGATGTCAATGCTGACGCGTTGTTCGTAGCCACTCACGGTGTCGCGGGCGTGCACACGCAACATGCCAGAAACATCCATGGCAAAGGTGACTTCAATGGCCGATTCGCTGCGGGCGCGCTGCGGGAGTTTTGACAAAACCAGATCGCCGAGCACTAGGTTTTCTTCGAGGCGACGCGATTGACCTTGGCAGATGCGGATGCGCACGGTGTCTTGTTTGTCGCGCGAGGTTGCGAAGACCCGTTTGCTTTCCGCTGGCAATTGACTGTTGCGCCGAATGATCTCTTCGCAAAAACCACCGACAGTGGCGATGCCGAACGAGTGCGGCACAACATCGACCACCACCGCAGGTTGCGCCATGACAAACGGTGCCAACGGCGCACCCATCGCAAATGGCGGTGCCAACGTAGTACCCGGCACGCCGCTCACCATCGGCGGTGGCATCGCGCGATTGGTATCGCCTGGACTCACAACCACTTCGCTGCGCGGACCAATCGGGGCGGCCGTCATGCCGCGGGCGGTGGCCGACGCTGGTGCCGCCATCACAGCTACGGCTGCAGCATGCACTGCGGCGGCCGGCGCAGTGCCGATGCCCGTTGGGTTTGTCGGCAACGAAAGGTCAAAGCCGCTGCGCGATCGCGCTGCCACCGGTGGCGACGGAGGTGGCTCCGGCGGCGGACCAAACGTCGTTGGAGCGTTGGGCCCAGTCGAGCTTGGCAACGGCGGCGGTAGATCAAAATCGCGCATCGTCATCGATGCACTCGGTAATGGCGGCAACGAACTTGGCCGTGGTCGAAGTGGCGGCACTGGTGGCACCGTCGCAGCTCGAACCGTGGTGCGCACCGGCGGCATCGTGAGCGGCCGAGGTGTCGGGGCCACCGCGGTTGCCGCCACCACTTGCGTCACGGGTTCTGTTGCGTTGGTAAATTGGGAGTCTTCACCCAGCGGTGGGATCATCACCGAAATCGGCCGTGATCGACGCAGGCTGTCGGAAGTCGTCGGAGCGGGTGGCACAGGTGGCAATGCCGCCGGGCCAGGCCGAGTGATCCGCGCCAGCGTCACGGCTTCGGTGGTTGTGCTTGGCTCCTCGAAAAATCGATCCACGGTAGCACCGCGTTGCATCGGACGCGCCGTGCTTGCACGTGGTGGCGCAGTGTAATCGGCGGTGCGCCGCGCTGGCGCTTCAGTAGCGATCGCCTCGACGGTGGGCACATCGAAGACGGAGTTGGCGTTGGTAACGGTAGTTTCGGCTTCGGCGGCGGGCTGGCGCAACGGTGTGCTGACACGAGACGTCGCGGGTTTGCTGCGGGTTAAAATGCGCTGCAACGCAACCGCTTGCAAACTTGCCCCGAGTGCTACGGCCTCTTCGGGATTGGCGTCGGTGCGAGGCCCTTGACCGAAAAACTCCGCAACTTTTTCCCGCACATACGGCATCTTGGTGGTGCCCCCAACCAAGATAACTTCGCCAAGATCGCTGAGGTTGGTACCTGCCAACTTCATGGCTTCGGTACAGACCGAGAACGTGCGGCCTACGATATCGGCCGCTGCCTGTACGAACTCATCGCGGCTAATTTCCATCTGTAGATTCATCGCGACACCATTGGTGCCATACGAGATTTCATCGATGCGAATCTTGGCGCGCGCGCGGCGCGACAATTCGATCTTGGCTTGCTCAGCAACGGCACGCATCCGCATCATCGCGATTTCGTCGTCGCGCAAATCGATTCGATTTTCGCTCAAGAAGCGATTGACCATGATGTCAACCAAGCGCTCGTCGAGATCGTCGCCACCCAAAAATGAATCACCGGCAGTGCCTAACACTTCATATACTTGGTCGCGTAAACGCAACACCGTGACATCGAAGGTGCCGCCACCAAAATCGTAGACGGCAAAAATCTCTTGCATTGGGCGGCTGTGACCGTACGCCAAGGCCGCTGCGGTTGGCTCATTAAGCACGCGAACCACCGTAATCCCAGCGATCGCACCAGCGGTAGCCGTGGCCGAACGTTGCGCATCGTTGAAGTTTGCGGGCACGGTAATCACCGCGCGATTGACACCCACATCCAACGCCGACGCGGCGATATCGCGGACGTGATCCAGCACAATCGCCGAAATTTCCGGCACAGCAAACTCGCCACCGCGGGTCACGATGATCGGGCTTTGATTCGCGCCTTCTTTAATCTTATAAGGCATCCGCGTTTTGGCAATTTGCACTTCCGGCGACGCATAACTCCGGCCAATGAACCGCTTGACCGAATACACCGTGTTTTGCGGATCGATAATTCGCCGCTGCTTGGCATGGGCACC
>JAGPDK010000036.1 GCA_018057605.1 Kofleriaceae bacterium
TGCACATGCCAGCCAGCGCCGACATCGAATTCACGAATCGCTGTTACCAACCGATGCATCGCAGCGTCGATATGCGCCGACATTTCAGCGATTCATTCACCCAGCGCATCGACATCAAGGGCAGCCTTCACCTTTGCGCCATGTTGCATGCAAATACTCTATCACCTGATTTTTCGACGCTGTGCTTGGCTCACTATGCTGCGAAGTGTCGGTGCGATAAAAGAAAACCCCCGACGCCGACTATCGGTTCGTGCTGCGAACATGGCAGCGTTGCACTGGCCTTCTGTGCGCTGACGATTGACACGGATATTCAAGCCTGAAAAATCACGTCAACATAAATCGAAAAATATCTATCCGATTTCAACAAATGGTTAAAGTCCGGTAACCGGACGTGCATCCATGCTCATCCCGCGCCAATACCAATCATCGCATTCAAATCAGCAACTATCGCCAATTCAAGCTTGACCCGCCCGCCGACCCTCAAGCCGATGGCTCACCGCGCGCAATGCAATCATCGCTATCAAATGCCGCCACCAACCCGCGACGCGACGGCGGCGCATCAGGCAACGCGCAAGCACCAACCTCCGCGGCCGCGCGGCCAGCCGCAGCGCCTCCGTTCAACCTCCGAGTCGCCCCCGCCGGAGCCTCTGTGAGCCGACCGTTCACCCGACCGTTCACTTGGCTGCGCTGCCGGCCCCACGTCGCGGCCCCACGTGGGTAGATCTGCATCCGCCGGAGGCGGCCTGGCGGGGCATCCCCGCCGTCACGTCCCAAATTCCCAAGACGAGAAAATATAAAAGCAAACTGAGATCAATGCGCAGCTTGCCCGTCCCTTCTGCGCACATTCAACTGGCAAGGCGCCGGCATTCAACCCACCGCACGTTACTCGCGCGTTTTTTGCTTGGATCATTCATTGGCCGATCCTGGTGAGGACCGCTTACTTCGCTGGTTTGGTAGCATCGGTCAGCGACAGTTCGGCGAGCGCGTCGGCGAACCGAATCCGGGCCAACATAATTTTCTCCTCGGTATCAACCACTTCGATCGTGGTTTTCTGCACGCGATCGGAGATGTCTTTCATCTTGGCACGCAAGTGACTAAGCAGGTCACCGCCGGTTTTCACGAGTTGCAGCGAAACCAACTGAACATGCAGCTCGTCCATGCGCTCGCGATAGTCGTTAAGTTTTTTGCGCAGGTTGGCTTCACGCTCGATCATGTCGGCAACTTCGCGATGAATCGCCAGCAGCCCGGTCAATTGGCCCTTGAGCTCGACCGTCATCTCCGGCGCATTCACAAACAACTTGAGCATATCGAGGGTGACATCGGCCGACAAGTCCATGGTCCGTTCCATCGGCGTGGCCTCGGCAATCTCGATAGTTTTCTGTTGATTCGGCGCCAAGTCAATCGCAAACAAATGAGCGTCGCCCAAACGTTCAAACGACTTCGGCGAGTCAATGAGGGTCCAGCCCTTGCCGACGGAGTGGCGCAAAAACAGTTTGCTCGGCGTTGGCAGTCGCGAGGTAATCGTCAGTTTGGTGCGTTTGATGTGCTGCACTTCGGCGGTGAGAATGCCGCGCTGCAAGGTAACCAAGCGGGAGATGCGATTTTCCTGCGAGGCATCGCGATCGACAATGATTTGTCGATCGAGTGCAAACGGGACCACGACCGAAGCGTTCGGTGGAATGGGCTCAGTCAAGCCCTCCCCAATGAAGCGCTCTTGGCCATACACCGTAACCGGCCCGGTCTCCAAGGTGGAATCGGTAGGATTGCGCAACCGCACTGCCTTGAACGCAAAGCGATCGTTGCCACGCGCTGACTCGGCGTCGTAGAGGTAAACGACTTCGCCTTCAGTTTCTTTGCGTACCATCGACACCATTACGCTGGAGCCCTTGTTCACCGTCATCGGCACGTCAGAATCAAAGTGACTTTCACCGACGGGCGGTGCATCCAAGTCGGAATTTTTGGCAGCTTTGGCCGCTTGTTGTTCGGCGGGAGATTGCGCGACCGCAACCAAGCGGACCTTGTCCGGCACATTGGCCGCCACGTTGGTTACCACCTTGATTCGGCTTGGTGCTACGCCGCGGTCGATAAGTTGATTGCGGACGATATTAGCGCGATCACTAGCCCGGCGGTCAGCACCAACTTGATTGGCATTGGCGTACGCTTGAATTTCAATGGTCTGGGTGCCGTTGATCAGCGCAGTGGAGATGTTGGCCATTTTTTGATCGCCAACGGAGGCGCGCGAGTCGCGCACCGCAACTTTGCTAGATTTAGTTGCGGCCGAGGCCCCGCGCCCGGCCCCACCCCACGTATCGGCGGATGGTGATGGTGGAGTCGCCATCGGGGTTTTGCTGCCCGGACGCGACCGGCTGTTTTTCTTTGAATCACGCGGTTGCGCGGCAATCACAGGTGCGGGTGCACTCATCGCCGCCTCATTGTCGCTTTCTTCCGCCATCCGTCTCGATTTTGAGTTTTCCGGATGACCATCCGGGCGGCGGATTTCGTCATCAGCAAAATCAGCTAACACCGCGTCACCCGCACTCGCACCCGGCGTCGTGCTAAACGGCGAGCCGCCGGTGGGCGGCGCAACCGCGAGCATTTCGCCGTTGGCCAACATTTCGCGCTGCACTTGACGCACCGACCACAAATCGTAGCGGAACGACAACGCCGAACTCGAACCAACTCCGACTAACACCCCCTTCCAGTCTTCGCCCGAGGTGTTATCGACGATGGCCCAGCCTTCGAGCATAACTTTGCCTTTGGCACCCACCACCACGCGATAGCTCGGCTTCCACGCCGGCGCTTCGGTAACGTACGTCAACAGCACGTTGGTGGGTGCGTTCGACGGCAATTGCAGCTTCATCACCAGGTAGCCATCGTTTTCAGTTTGTTCACGAGGAATCGAAACTGGCAACGGCCGATGATTCGACGCATCGGTCACGGTGAGGCTTTTCAGGAAGTCGTCAACGCGCTCGCGCGGCACACTCACGGTGAGCGAGCCGCCTGTCACCACCGCCTTACGCTCGTAGAACGCGACGCCATTGCGGTACACAACGACCCGACCAAGCGCTGCGGTTTCGGCTTTTACGAAGGATGCGTGCTTGGGGCCACAGCCGGTAACGGCAGCGGCCAACAAAATGGCGGCAAAGATTTTCTTCATAAAAAGAGCATACGCGCAACTGGGGCTGGCGATCTAACGTGGGGGGGATTTTACCCGCAACCGTCATCCGCGGGATTCCAGCGCCAACCTTGAAATGCCGAGCAATTGCCGTGATACCCTGGAGCGGTTTAACACGCCATGTCGCTATCAACGGTTTCCACCCTAGCTGACAAACAGCGGCGTCTTGCGACGGTGATTGCGCTGGTGATGATGGGCGGTGCGCTAGCAGCGTTGAGCTTGAGCTTGTTACATGTGGGCAAAGGGTTCCCCGCTCCATCGGCATTAGCCTTGGTTGCGGCCGTAAACGCGTTGTTTGCGTGGCTCGTACACCGTCGCGTGCCGGGCGCAGCGCAGTTATTCCCTTGGTGGTGCGCAATCTATATTCCGCTTATTATCGTCAATCCTGGCATCACGCGTGCCGTTGATCTGCGGTACATCGTCGTGCTGATTATCGCGTTTGGCCTCGGCGGCCCACGAACGTTGGTGGCGCTGAGCATTATCCCGCTCGTGATTCTCATCTTGCGTCACCCTCACCCGACCGAATCACCCTATTTCAATAGCGGTGTGTGGTTGGTGACAGCGGTACTCTCGGCGTTGTTGTTAGCCATGCAACGAACCTTTTTGGCCGTGCAACATCGCGCCTTGCAGACCGATCAACTCACCGCTGCCATCGCCGCCGCCAGCGATGACATTGTGGTAGTTCGAGAGCCGTACGCAGGCAGTGATGCCCTGGTGCGATTTATCAGTGGATCGGCCGATCGACTCTTGGGCTACACGACCCACAAACTTATAGATCAACCGGTATCAGTTCACAGGCTATTTCATCCCGACGACGTCGACAGTTTTGTGCAACGCGAGCAGGAGCTGTTGGCTGGCGCAGCAAAAACCGTGCGTGCCGAAGTTCGCATCCGCCATGTTCAAGGCCATTGGCGATGGTTTGAATCGCGGAGCGTGCAACAACCCGATAGTCGCGGCAAGGTCACGATCGTGAGTGCGCTGCGCGATATCACCGCCGAGCGCGAGCTACGCGAACAGCACATCTGCGAAATGGAATACCAAGCGCAACACGACGCACTCACCACACTACCCAACCGCTGGCGCTTGACCCGCGATCTGAGCGAGGCGCTGGGTAGTGATCGACAGTTAGCGCTATTATTTTGCGACGTCGATTCATTCAAGCACGTCAACGATAGCTTGGGGCACGATGTCGGCGATGAACTATTGTGCGGAGTCGCCGAGCGCTTGCGCCGGCTCGTCACACCCACCTGTCGATTGTATCGTTTCGGCGGCGACGAGTTCGTGTTTCTGATGCGCGATGCCGATGCCAGTAATGGTGCGGCGCATCGCATCGCCAACGCGGTGATTGCAACCACGCGCGATCACTTACTGATTGGCCTGAACCGTGTCGTGCTCACCATGAGCGTGGGCATTGCGGTGGCCGAGCCGGGCGAAAACCCCGACGACTTAGTGCGCAACGCCGACCTGGCAATGTACGCCGCCAAAACCAGCGGCAAAAATCAATTTCACATCTTTGACGAAGCCATGAAGCTCAAAGTGCAGCGCCGGCATGTGGTCGAGCAAGCCCTGCGCGGGGCGCTAGCCGCAGGCGAATTGAGCTTGGTCTATCAGCCCAAGATCAGCATCCAGCCTGAACGGTGCGTAGGGTTTGAAGCCTTGTTGCGTTGGGACAGCGCCACACTTGGCAAAGTGTCCCCTGGCGAGTTCATCGCCATCGCCGAAGAAACCGGCATAATTATTGAGCTTGGCCATTTTGCGCTCCGAGCCGCGTGCATGGAAATGGCCAGGCAGTCGCCGCAGGATGCGGTTGCCGTGTCGGTGAATGTTTCGATTGGTCAATTGGCGGACCCCGCACGGTTGCAGCGCTCGGTGCAAGAAGCACTGCAAACCTCGGGGCTCAACCCTGCCATGCTGGAGCTTGAGATTACCGAGAGCCTGTTTATGAAACGGCCCGAAGCCATCATTGGCACGTTGCAAGCCTTGCGTGCCACCGGCGTCCGGATCGCCGTCGATGATTTTGGCACCGGCTATTCGTCGCTGGCGTACCTGAGTCGCTTCCCCATCGACAGCCTCAAGATCGATCGCACGTTCATTAAACGGCTACACAAAGATCCCGCGAGTCGTGCGATTGTCGCTGCAATTCTGGCGCTATCGCGCGAACTCGGCCTACGCACCATTGCAGAAGGCGTGGAATCGCAAGCGGAAATCGCCACACTCGCCGAGTTGGGCTGCGATGAGGCCCAAGGTTTTGTGATTGCACGGCCGATGCCGCTGGCGGCCGCGCTAACGTTCGCCCGAAGCTACTATCCCGTCGCAACAAGTGCCGATGTGTCATCGGATCGCCACGAAATTGCAGCGACCTAAGGCCTCTGCATGCTGCACGAAAATCAAGCGTGCCCCGCATGGTTTCCGGCTACCCCGCGATACCTTTCTTCGCCTTTGCGACCGCGCCATAACGATGCAACGCTTTGCTGCCATTTGCGGTTGCGGCCGACGTTGATTGCGGTAGCGTACGCTCGTGAATGTCGTCTGCATTGGCGGCGGTCCCGCCGGATTGTACTTAGGGATATTACTAAAACTCGCCGATTCGGCGCATCGCGTGCGTGTCTACGAGCGCAATCGACCGGATGATACGTTCGGCTTTGGCGTGGTGTTTTCCGACGCCACACTGGGCAACCTAGCAGCGGCCGATCCGCTGACCCATGCGGCGATTCGCGCCAATTTTGCCCATTGGGACGACATCGAAATCCATCATCGCGGCGAAATAATTACCTCGACCGGCCACGGATTTTGCGGCATCGAGCGTCGTCGTTTGCTTGCGGTCTTGCAGGCCCGCGCTATCGAAGTTGGCGTTGAAGTGCTGTTCGAAACCGAGCTGCCCGACGCCAATACCCTCACGGATTGCGATCTAATCGTCGCAGCGGATGGCGTGGCCAGCGGCGTGCGGACCGCGTTCGCCGATCAGTTTGCACCTGAGGTCGACGCGCGGCCCAATAAGTTTGTCTGGCTAGGTACCACCGTGCCGTTCCGGGCGTTCACGTTTCTGTTTACCCCAACGCCGTACGGGTTGTTTCGCGTCCATGCCTATCGCTATGCCGAGCACGGCTCGACGTTTATCGTCGAATGTACCGATGCAACCTGGCACCGCGCTGGTTTTGCCGATGCCGACGAAGACACCACCGTGGCCAAACTGCAAACGATTTTCGCGCACGAACTTGCCGGCCACCCACTGATCAAAAACCGATCGATTTGGCGCAATTTCCCCAACATTCGGTGCGGGTCGTGGCAAGCCAGCAACCGCCATAACATCCCAATGGTGCTGCTAGGTGATGCCGTGCATACGGCGCACTTTTCGATTGGGTCAGGCACCAAACTCGCGCTCGAGGATGCAATTGCGTTGCGCGATGCAATCACCACGCAGGCCGATCTTGGGGTCGCACTTGCGCACTATCAAGCGGCGCGCCGCCCCGAGGTACTCAGCTTACAGGCCGCAGCACAAACCAGTCTTGAATGGTTCGAAGGCACCGAGCGCTACATGGCGATGTCGGCGGCGCAATTTGCCTACAGTCTCATGACGCGCAGTGGCCGAGTCAGTCATGCCAGTATGCAAAAACGCGACGCTGCGCTGGCGGCCCGAGTCGAGGCGGAGCTTGGCGTGGTCGCGCCCAACGGGCCAACTGAAGCTGCCTGGAAGTTGGGCCAACTATCCCTGCCCGGTCGCTTGGTCGCGCTCTCGGCCGCATCCGCATTTGGCGCTGCGTCGCCGCCAGCCGCGACCACCACGCCTGACGTCACCACGCGCGTGGTAGCCACATGCACCCCCGGACCGCGCGTTGGCGACCTGTGTTCGTATTGGTTACCATGCAGCGCCGGCAACTTGCTCGTGGTGGTGCCGCCTGACAATGTTCAAGTCACCGCGGCCGAACTCGCGGTTTTCCAACAACATGCTAACCAAATCGCCGTGGTTATCGATGACGACGCCGAACACAGATTCGCCGCGATAGCCTACGCCATGCGCCTGCAAGGCCATGGCGTAGCGATGATTGGTGTGCGTGCCCAAGCAACCCCGGCAAGTCCGCGGGTTGCGGCAGCGCCACTGGCCGACGTGATTCGCAATCAGTTGCACGTGGCCACGGCGTTGTTGGCGGATGGTGCGTCGCTTGCGGATTTGCAGGCCTGCATTGCCGGCGGTCGCGCCGACTTGATCATTGTCCGGGTTCCGGACACCTCATGTTAACCCAACCGCGGCGCTATCAACTCAAGAAATCTGCGGCCGCGGTGCTCTATCGCGGGCAGCCTTGGATTTTCCGCGACCACCTTAGCTCGGCGGCCGCAACCTTCGCCGACGGGCAATGGCTGCGGCTGTTTGACGGCAACAACACCGTGGTTGGATACGGGATGTACCAGGCGTTAGGCGCGATCGCCATTCGGGTCATGCGCCGCGGCACCCTCGCGCCAACCGCGCAATGGATTCGCAGCATGGTGGACACGGCCGCGCTGCGCCGCGCACCGCTGCGTACCACCACCAATGCCATTCGATGGATTTCCGGCGAGTCCGATGGGCTGCCCGCCGTCGTCGTCGAACAATTCGCCGACATTGTCGTTGCCCAAAGTTACAGCCGTGGCGCCGATGTGTTGACGCGCATCGCCGCCCGAGCCGTGCAACAACACGTCAAGGCCCGTGACGTGCTATGGCGGCCGGCCCGTCGCCGCGTCGACGTTGCGCACGACAATCCGTCCAGCGCTGCGGCCAACCCAACAACCAAGTTGGTGCATTTTTCCGATGCTGGCATCCCATTTGTCGCCGACATTGGCAGCGGCCAAAAAACTGGCACGTATTTGGATCTGCGTGGCTTGCGCCATGCCATCACCGCGATGGCCTTGGCTGGGCAACGCGTCCTCAACCTGTTCGCGTATTCGGGCATGCTGGCCCGCTGCGCCGAACGCGCCGGCGCCAAGCTGATCGTCAATGTTGACAGCTCTGCGACCGCACTGGCCTTTGCGCGCCAACATCATTGCGATGATGTGGCCAAGCAGGAGTTCATTACTGCTGACATTTTTCAGTGGCTTTACCAACACCACGACACCTATGACCTGGTCATTGTTGATCCACCGGCGATGACCAGCCGGCGGGAGCAAGTGCCCGGCGTGCTAGCCACCTATCGTCGCATGTACCAACACGCACGCACCCTGGTCAGCCCCAACGGTACTGTAGTCGCCGCGTGTTGCACCGGCCGCATCACCCGGGCCGAGTTCACGGCGACTGTAACTGCCGCGCTTGGTAGTGAGTTTGCGCTGACCACCACGCTTGCGCCTGAACCCGACCATCCGGTTAGTTTTGACCAAGCCGACTACCTCAAGATTTTACTGTTTCGCCGCGTTGCGTTGGCGTAACCGGATGCCGCGCAGCCCGCAGCGGCGCGCTTCCATAAGCAGTTGAATAGCGCCAATGTCGTGGCAGCCTACGCGTGCGGTCGATGTCAGACCAGGTTCGTAGGATTCATCGCATGAACAGCCGCACTGAGATTACAGCCATTCTTGCTGGTCAGCTTGTTCGCCCGCCGCAAGGGCGGCCCCGTTCTAAACCTTGCAAACGTGCGCCTAGCGCCACCTATTGGTTTGAACGTGGCAGCGCCGCGGACCTTGACGGCGAAGTCGCCCACGCTCGCTACTGTTATCACCGTGCGATATCGCAGCGGCCTGAATACGCCCAAGCCCACAATCAACTCGGTCGAATTGCCCATGAACTCGCCACCGTGACAATGCAGGCATCAGCCAGCACCGACGCCACGCTGGCTGCAGCCGTGGATCGCTACGCGCAACTCAGCATCGCCGAAGCGCACTATCGCTTGGCACTGTGCAGCGCTCCAACCGAAGGCATCTACTGGTTTAACCTGGGCTTGGTACTTGAACTACGCGGGTCGTGGTCGTTGGCAATCGCAGCGTTCGAAGCTGCGCTGCTTCATGACGCCACGCTGCACCAAGCGCATCTGCAACTTGCCGAATTGTACCAACAACGCTGTCGCGCCGGCGACCCCGACGCCGCCCGCCTAGCGATCCAGCACCTTGGCGCGGCCCGCCGGATGTAACAACCCGTTCCCGCTTTGCAACCGCCCACGTCGTGCCCGCGGAAAGCAACCCGCCAACGTCCGCAGTTTTTTGCAGTAGCGCCACCACCACGCGACATAGCTCCAACCGAGCGCGCGGTGAAATCACATTGCAGTCGGTGTTGCCGATGAGCGCAAGCCCCACGGCTTGGCACGTAGGTGCTTGATCGGTGGCGCTCAGCGCGCAGCCGAGCCGCCACTGTCCGCGACACCAATCAGATTGACGCTGTGCGTGATCAACCTCATGCCGTTTCCTGCATCGACGCCACGTTACTTAATTGAACAGAACAACCAGAAAAATTGAACTTTTCTGGGTACTACGCGCGACAGCGTGGCAGCAGCGCATGCACCAAACGAACACCGCACAACTCGCGACCGACACGGTGGGCACGTCGGCATTTTGCACGCACCGTGCGGGCCGGCAACGCGGGCTTGGCTATGGCCTACTCGTTTTCCTTACAAAGTCTTAGCTTTTTACCCGGGTCACGCGGCACAATGCCCAAATGCGGATCGGCACCACTTGCGCGCTCTGGCTGGGTATTGCCCTGACCGGCTGCGGCGTGAAGTTAACCGATTCGCGCGTGATGGGGCGGCCCGATAGTCGGCCAGATGCGTTATTTGATGCTGGGACCGTTGATGCCGCGCCGCTGCCTTGCGTGGGCGGACTGGTAGCGAAAGTCAACCCCGCCAACAACCACTGCTATTTGTACTTCGACACCGCCGCGATTCGCGATGCCGCCGTGGCAACCTGCAGCGCCGCCGGTGGTGCAACGCTGGCCTCGATCACGACCGCGGCCGAACATCAGTTTGTTGCCGACTTGGTCGGTGCCAGCGAAGTACTCCTTGGCGGTACCGACACCATCACCGAGGGTGTCTTTCGCTGGGACACCAATGAACTGTTCAGTTACGCCCCATGGCGCGCCGGTGAACCCAATAACGGAATGAACAACTTCCAAGAGGACTGCGTTGTGATGCAGGGGCAGTTGATCGGCGCACCTTGGGACGATCGCCCCTGTGATGCGGCGACGCTACCAACCGCGATCTATCCGTTCGTGTGTGAACGGCCTCGCTGAGCAACCGCGCCAATCCGCGTCACCGCACATGCCGGCCGGCGCGCCCAACCGCGGCAGCGCGTGTGGCTTCGGCTAACGAATTAGTTTTCAACCCAAACGTCGTGCAGCGACAACTCAACACGCTGGCGCCCTTGCCAGGTTGAAACCGTCGGCGCGAACAGCGCACTCACTTTGCAGCCATCCGTGACCGGGCGATCGCCTAACGAAAACCCAATTGCCGAACGCTCTATGCGATTGTCATCGCGTAACGATAACTTCAAGTGTGAACCGTCGCCAACCCGGCGCGCGCTGGCCACGGTGGCGCCCCGCAACAGCAACACCGGTGCAGGATTTTGCTGACCGAACGGGCCCAACGCAGCGAGCTCGGCGGCGAGGCGTTCATCAATTTGATCGATTCGCACTTCGGCATCGGCGCAGCGCTCAGACACCACCGGCCCCGAACCGGCGGCGAGTTGCGCAACGTTGTCACTTAGCAGTTCACGCCAAGCGCTAATGTTGTCGCGATGCAACGCAAACCCTGCGGCCGCGGCGTGCCCGCCAAAGCGTCCGAGATGTTGCGACGACGCGGCTAAGGCGCGATATAGGTCAACGCCGCCTGCGGTTCGAGCCGAGCCGCGACCTTCACCGGTGGTTGGGTCGATCGCGACCACAAAAGCCGGCCGCTGATATTTATCGACTAACTTCGCAGCAACGATTCCGACCACACCAGCCGGCCAGCCCTCGCCAGCAATCACCACTGCCGGCCCTGGATCTCGATCGCCAAGTTGGGCTTCGGCTTCGCGCATCACCTGGGCTTGTAGTTCGCGGCGCTCAGTATTGGCGGCCTCAATGTGGGCCGCGCATTGGCTAGCGCCATCGCGATCTGCCAACAACAACTCCAACGACGGCGCGGCCGCACCTAGTCGGCCAGGCGCGTTGAGCCGTGGCGCAAGCTTCCATGACACCACGTGGGCATCGACCACGCTGGTATCCGCCACGCCCGCAGCCTGCAAGAGTGCAGCAATGCCAGGCCGCGGACTCGTTGCCAATTGCCGCAACCCGAGCGCCGTTAACACTCGGTTCTCGTCGGTGAGCGGTACTAAATCGGCAATTGTGCCAAGCGCAACTAAATCGAGCAGCTGCCGTACATCCGGTTCAGCCTGCTCACTCACACCGCGAAAAAAGCCACGGTCGCGCAGTGCAGTACGCAACGCCGCAGCCAAATAGAATGCTAAGCCAACCGAAGCCAACCCACGAAAAGGAAACAACGAATCGGCGCGAAACGGGTTCAATAACGCTCGGGCCGGATGCGCGACATCGGTATTGGGTACCGTGTGATGGTCCACCACCACCACATCGCACCCGAATTGGGCTAATCGATTGATCGCCAGTAAATCGCTGGTGCCGCAATCACCGGTAATTACCAGCTCGCATTGGGCTGCCACAAACTCTTCGGCCGCGTTGCCGGTAAAGCCATAACCATCGACGCGGCGTGCAACCCGAGGCACCACGTCGGCCCCGAGGCGACGCAAAAACGTGGTCAGCAACGCCGCGGTTGTTACACCGTCAACATCGTAATCACCGAACACGCCAATGCGTTGACGTTTCACGACAGCATCAATGATGCGTTCGACCGCGTCTGCCAAGCCGGCAAGCCCGGTAGGCGGTCGCAACCCAGCCAAGCGCGGCTCCAAAAATGTACGTGCACTGTCGCTCGACACCACGCCCCGCCCCGCCAAACAGCGGGCGGTGGTTTCGCGTACGCGCAGGTCGCGCTCAATGGCGTCGACGGCGGCAGCATCTACTTCGCGGAGTCGGACTTTCACCTCGGCACCCTACGTCATCACTCTGACGCTTCGCAGTGGATCCACCATGATCTCGTAGGTGTTCGAGATCGCTCGGGGATCGGTTATTGGGAGCGATCCCCGGGCGCGAGCTTCAGGTTCGCAGTGCCCACTGCAAAGCGGCTAGCTCAGCGGCCAGTGCAACCCAAGGTGTGCTTGTCGACGTTGCCCTGATTCGACAAGTACCTGAATTTACACAACCCGAAAAATTCCAGCCGCGCCCCATCGTGGTCCATGCCGTGCATTGGTAGTTACCATCGTTTACCGGTTATCAAGGAGCACGTTATGCAACGCTGGAATTCACTCACTGCATTATCCATGTTGGTCGTCGCGATGAGCGCGGGGTGTGTGACCGAGGACGAGCTCGGCGACGACTCCGACCTAACCGTCACTGCCGAAGATCAAATGGAAGACGATGCCTTTAATCAAATCTCGGCCGACTCCAAACAAGACGCTGCGTTAAGTTACCAAGCGGTCGCGCGCTTGGTCCGTAATGCCGGTATGGAGTGCACCGGTGAGCGCATCGCGGTAGCCGTTGCGGTGGCCCGCGCCGAATCGAGCTTCCGGCCGAGCATTACCAACACCGCCGGCAACACCCACGGCATCGACCGCGGCCTGTGGCAAATCAATAGTTACTGGCACCCCGAAGTTTCGGCCAGTTGCGCGCTGAGTCCAAGTTGCAACGCGCGTGCGGCCTATCGCATCAGCAGCAAAGGCACCAACTGGAACCAGTGGTGGACGTTCAAGAACAACAAACATCTGCCGTTTATGAGCCAAGCTCGGATTGGCCAAAGCGCAGTTTGTCCATAATTTGCCGTAGCGTGTCCGTGCGCGTACCGTTCAATGCGTGAGCGTGAACGTCAGCAACAACTTCGCCCGCGTGCGCCAACTCTGTCTCAACTTGCCGACAATCGCTGAAAAAATTTCGCACGGCGCGCCCTACTTCTACCTAACTGGCAAAGCCGGCATTGTCATGTTTGCCGACAACCACCATAACGATGGCCGCCGCGCCGTATGGTGCAAGGCGGCCCCCGATGCGCAAGCGACCCTGGTCGACGCCTATCCTGACCGTTACTTCGTTCCGCCCTATGTCGGAGTCAAAGGCTGGGTAGGCATACGCCTCGACCGCCCAGTCGACTGGGGCGCGCTCGCCGCCCTACTCGAAGACGCCTGGTCGAGCATCGCCAGCAAAAAGCTCCGCGACCAACGTTACGCCAAAACTAAGTAAACCCTAGCCCTTCATTCCCCTGGCGAAACCGTTGTGTTCACCGACGACGCGGATCGAACGTCGTGCTCAGCGCAGGCGCGCTGATCGAACGTCGTGCCCTCCGACGACGTTCAAGCCGCGTGACTGGCAAGGCGGCGCGAGAACCGGAGCGCAGCGTACTCTTGTACGTGAGCACCGGAAGCGCAGCGCCAACGCCGCTAGGCGCGCGGATCGAACGTCGTGCCTACGCACCGAAAGCGCAGCGCCAACGTGCCAGGCCCGCGGATCGAACGTCGTGCCTGCTAGGCGCGCGGCTGGAACGTTGCGCCCGCCGAAACGCAAAAACGCCACACATTGCTGTGTGGCGTCTCTACTGACAACGTTCAAGCCGCGTGACTGGCAAGGCGGCGCGAGAACCGGAGCGCAGCGTACTCTTGTACGTGAGCACCGGAAGCGTAGCGCCAACGCCGCCAGGCGCGTGGATCGAACGTTGTGCTTTGGTTAAGCGTCTTTGGTTTTGAGTTTGTCTAACTTGCCGCGGAACTTGTCGCCCAGCGTTGCGCCGCCAGCATTTGGCGATGCGTAACCTTGAACGTCAGCCATTTCCTTGGCGCGGTTAGCACCCTTGATCGACAAACCGATTTTCCGCTCCGCGCCATCGGCGTGGATGATGAGCACTTTAACCACTTGGTTAGGCGTGAGCACCGTGCGTGGGTCTTCGACATGCTCGTCCGAGATTTCGGAAACGTGCACAAGGCCTTCAACACCCTTTTCCAGCTCCACGAAGGCGCCGAAATCGAGAACTTTGAGAACTTTGCCGTCGACAACTTTACCGGTTGGGTAATCGTAAGGAATGCGATCCCATGGATCTGGCACCATTTGCTTGATACCGAGCGAGATCTTCGGCTTGTCGCCTTCGCCTGCATCGATGTTGAGCAAAACGGCTTCCACTGGATCGCCCTTTTGGAACATTTCCGATGGATGCTTGACCCGTTGGGTCCACGACATGTCGCTGATGTGCACGAGGCCATCGATGCCTTCTTCGATTTCCACGAAGATACCGAAGTCCGCGATGTTGCGAACCAAGCCCTTCACCACAGTACCTGGAGGGTACTTCTCGGTGAGTTGCTCGTACGGATTTGGCTCGAGTTGCTTCATGCCCAGCGAGATGCGGTTGTTCTTGACGTCGACGTCGAGCACAACTGCTTCGACCGTGTCGCCCACGGCAACCATCTTCGATGGGTGCTTAACGCGACGGGTCCATGACATTTCGCTGATGTGCACAAGGCCTTCGATGCCTTCTTGCAACTCAATGAACGCGCCGTAATCTTTGAGCGAGACAACTTTGCCACGCACAACGGTACCAGGCACGAACTTCTCGGATGCCGTGCTCCACGGATCTTCCGAGATTTGCTTGAGACCAAGACTGACGCGCTCGGTGTCGGCGTTGAACTTCAACACCTTGACGCGAACGTGATCGCCAACTTGGAACATCTCGGATGGGTGATTAACCCGACCCCAGCTCATGTCAGTGATGTGCAGCAAGCCGTCGATGCCGCCGAGATCGATGAACGCACCGTATTCGGTGAGGTTCTTGACGATACCTTCGACAACTTGGCCTTCTTTCAAGCGCTCCAGCGTCGACTCTTTGAGTGACGCCCGCTCTTTTTCGAGCAGGACGCGACGCGACAACACGATGTTGCCACGCTTCTTGTTGAACTTGATAACCTTGAACTTGTGATTCTGGCTCAGGAACGCGTCGAGGTTGCGCACTGGGCGCAAATCAACTTGCGAGCCTGGCAAGAAAGCCTTCACGCCACCGCGAATGGTGACCGAAAGGCCGCCTTTCACGCGCGCAGTGATGATGCCTTCAATCAGCTCGTCGCGTTCACACGCTGCCGAAATCTCGTCCCAGACTTTAAAGCGATCGGCTTTCTCTTTGGAAAGCACAACCATGCCGGCGTCATTCTCGCGTGATTCGAGAAGTACGTCGACTTGCTGGCCGGGTTTGATATCGATCTGGCCGTCGGCGCCGCGGAATTCCTCAATAGGAACCTGGCCTTCCGATTTGTAACCGATATCCACAATTGCGAAATCTTTGCCGACCGAAATCACGGTCCCACGAAGAATTTCGCCCTCTTTCGCTTCTTCTTGCGCGAGGCTTTCAGCAAACATTGCGGCGAAGTCGTCTTCGCCTTCCATCATCGCTTCCGTCATACTCATGTTGAAAAAGTGCTCCCTAGAACGATTTACCCAGCTCCTGCGTTCAGGCGACTGCGTAGGGGGTCGTAGGTACCTGTTGCCCGGCTCGATTGTCAATTCAAAATACGACTAATGACCGCGCAGCTCAACATCGGCCTCACCGCAACGCCAGTGTCGTCGCCCCGCTACCCCCGCAAATCGTGGACGACGAGGGCCCGCCGCCGTATTATTCCGCGGCGCGGTGCCCCGTCTCGCCACCGCGCTTGGCCGTCATGCGCGCGCTCCTATAGGGCCGATGCCACAAATGAGAATACCGCATAAAATTGAATCGTTGCCTTGGGCGGAGGTTACACGAATCGAGGCAGGCACCAGCCCATTGCGGCACTACGCAATGGGCTATCCATCCAACGCCGACCCATCGTGTGCAGCATTGGAAGTCGCAGCCATTGACCAGCTCTCGGCGATTGCAGCGGCCAAACTCGATGCTGGCAACCTACGCACGTGGATCGAGGTGCAACCACCTAGCGACGATCGGCCGGCCTGGGCACTTGAACAGGATTTTGACGGTTTCGGTGTACGCGAAGCGTGGCAACGCGCCTCCCGTGTGCGCCCGCACGACGTAGTACTGGCCTGGCGGCCGGTAGGTGTAATGGCTAATGACGTGTATCAAGTAAGCTCGCAACACAATGAAGTCGCGACGCACACTCTACGGCACGGCCCTTGGGCTCCCACCCAGCCCATCGGATATCCGAACCACAGGGATCATCTAACGGTACGCGTGCGCCACGCGCCGATTGCGGCACAGATCGCAGCGCGCGTCATCGTCGCAGCAGGGCGCGCGGTCGCGCACCTGCATACAAACGGCATTGTGCACGGCCACCTAACCACGGATGCGATCGCCCTGACCCGCACCGGCGACGTGATTGTGCATCGGATTGGCACCTACGCTTGCTATTTGCGAGGCGCGCAGTACCGCGGCAGTGGTTGGGCGGGCCAATTCTACGCCAACCTGACCCCCGAATGCGTCAATTCGACGGCTAACGACCCGCACGCCACGCCAGCCGCTGACGTCTTTCAACTTGGCAATGCACTCTACGAACTAATCGCGTTCTCGAAACCTTGGATGCGTGCGACATCGCTTGATTCCATCCAGGCGCTACGTACCGAGATACCGCCTGCGATTTCAACGATCGCACCGGCAGCAGCCGGGCTCGATGCAATCCTGGCATGCGCGATGGCCCGCGATCCGGCACTGCGGCCGTCACTCCACGATTTTATCCGTGCCGTCGACGACGAGTTTCGTCATCAGCCTACCGACGCCGAAGAATTGGCGCGAATTGTTGCCGATGCCGCGCAGGTTTCAACCGAG
Organism: Kofleriaceae bacterium; assembly: GCA_018057605.1. Taxonomy (GTDB): domain Bacteria; phylum Myxococcota_A; class Polyangia; order Haliangiales; family Haliangiaceae; genus JABFXX01. The sequence goes on from JAGPDK010000036.1 coordinate 16,957, forward strand.
GCGACCAGCCGACGTGGCATGCCGATGTAACCCCATGTCGCTACGCAACATTTGCTTTGGCAATCTTACGATGCACCCGTGCCACCATATCGGCGACCACCGCTTCGAGGGTGCGCCCCGAGGTGTCAACATGCTCAGCGTCGACCGCGGGCACCATGGGTGCAACCGCACGGCCGGAATCGCGGGCGTCGCGTTCGCGAATGTCGCGTAGCGTCGTTGCCAAATCCGCCGGTTGTCCAGCCGCTTGCAGTTCAGCCACGCGCCGTTGCGCCCGCACTTCGTCGCTTGCAGTTAGAAAGAACTTCGCTTCGGCGACCGGAAAAACCACCGTGCCGGTATCACGACCCTCGACCACCACACCGCCGCCAGCACCGAGCCGCCGCTGCAACTCCAACAACGCAGCCCGCACCTCAGGATGGGCCGAAACATGCGACGCAGCTTTCGAGATCTCAGGGGTGCGAATTTCCGTCGAGACCTCGCGATCGCTCAAAAACACCCGATTGCGATCGCCATCAATCTCAAAATGAATATCGAGATTGGTCGCGATATTCGCCAGTGCAACCCCTTGCTCCAACCCAACGCCAGCGCCGACCGCAGCGAGGGCCACCGTGCGATAGATGGCCCCTGTATCGAGCAGCCGATAGCCCAGCTCGGCCGCTACCATCTTGGCAACCGTTGATTTGCCGGCGCCGGCAGGTCCATCTATTGTTACAACAACTCGCCGCATGGCCGGAACCTACGCGGAATCGCCTGCAACTGCAACGCGCGACAAGGTACTGTAGTGTACAGTGTGGCCCGTGGCATCCGAAGCGACTACCTCTAGCGCACGACGCTGGCAAACATTCGCTGACATTGTTGGATTTACGCTGGGTGTTAACGTGTGGATTTCGGTCGTGGTGCTGCCAGCGGCATTTGTTAACGCGTTAAGCGGTTGGCGGTTGGCCGCAGCGCTATTTCCTGTTGCGATCTTGGGGCTTGGCCTGTGGCGGCGCAGCGAAGCTATTCTTTTGGGGTTGTTTCCCGCGGCTGTGTTGGTCCCGATCGCGGCAACACCTGCGATGGCCAGCCAATTTGTGTATGGCCCGGTGCGGTTCGTGTTGGTGGCCGTGGGCACCGTCGCGTACCTGTTTGGCGTTGCATTTTTCACCACCTTTCACGAGCCGCCACGGCCCCGCTCCGTGCGGCGCTTGACGTCGGCGGCGGCCGGTACGCCGCATCGTTGGCAGCGGCGCGAACGAGTGTATTGGATGGTGGTGGTCGTTGCCTTAGTATTTCCCGCTAGCCTGTTAGCGTGGGTGCTGTTCGACAGCAAGATCCAAACCTATCTTGGTCAAATGTACCCAGGCCGCGTGGCGCTAATGACCACCGGCTTAGCGGTCGGCGCATTGGCTTTTTGGCTAGCCATCTACCAGTATGTATTACTTGGTATCTTGCGGCCGCATCGCACCGGCGACCGCGAACTTATAACCGACCTTAGGATAATCAAACAACAGGCCAACTCCGGGCGCCCCCGGCTTGGATTTTACCTCGGCGTTGCCATCGCCATTATTTCGATGGCCGCGCTGTTGCTGCGACAACACTAAGCGGAGAAGTTTGTGCGCCACTATTTTTTTGAAATCCTCGCACTTGCGCTCATCGGCGGCAGCTTATTCTTTTTTCGTGAGTGTCTCGGCTATTTGGCGCGGCGCGATTATGTTGCGGCCATGTTGGTGATGGTCATTGGCGTTGCTGTGATTTCGGTTGGGCGCGAAATGGCCCGGCTAGCACTGGTGCAACGAGATTAGCCATGCAGACACGAAGCCTGTTCATCCTTCTCGCCGCTGGAATTAGCTCGCATTGTGGCAACGCAGCAGCACCGCCACCGCCGCCACTGGCCATTGCGTTGCCAGCCGACATGCCGGCGGCCGATGCCAGTGACACGATAGTGGCCCACGTCAACGGCCACCCAGTGTGGGCCTCATGTGTGCATGCCCAGGCGCAAGCCATGCATGTCACGGCGCCGGCCGCGCTGCAACAGTGCCTCGATTTTGAACTGCTAGGGCAAGCAGCAGCCGCTCGCGGACTCGACCGCGACCTCGAACTAGCGAGGGTTCAACGGCAGCAAATGGTTAGCAGTTTCGTGGCACGCGAGTTTGAATCTAAATATCAAACCCCCGACGATTTACCAGGCGATGTGATGGCCAAAATGTTGGCCAAAAACAGTTGGCGGTTGCATCGTGTCGACTACCGCGCTTCGACGTTTGTTCGATTCGGCGTGCCCGAAAAGGACGCTGGCAGCCCGGCCGACCTCACCGCCAAAGCCAATGCCGAGGCCGTGTATGCCGAGCTCAAAGATCAGCATGGCATGTTCGCGGGTCATGTACAGGAT
>JAGPDK010000407.1 GCA_018057605.1 Kofleriaceae bacterium
GCCGATAGCGTTACCGACCGTTCCGCCAGTTTACGGTTCTATTACGCGCTGATCCAAGACAGCGACTTCGGTGGCGGGCCGTAACCGCCACCCCCCGTAACCGCCAACCCAGCGTTTATTCGCGCAGCACATGCGACTGTGCGCCACCTGGCTCCGTCCGGACCAGCATGACCTCGCGATTTGCAATTTTCCTCATCTGCATGACTAGTATTGGGTGCGCCAACGGTGCATCGGACGGCCCACCCACCGATGCCTCGACCGGACTGATGGACGCGCCGCCAAGTAGCGACGGCCCGCTCGGCAGCGACGGCCCGCCCGGCGTGGCCGATGCTGGTCCCGGCCCAGGGCCCGTCAGCTGTGGCAGCAACACGTGCCGCAACGATCAGACGTGTGAGCAAGGCGAATGCCGTTTTTCATGCGTAGGCACCAGCGTCCCCGGCGACTACGCCACCTTGCAATCCGCCGTAAACGCGCTAGTCGGAGTTGATAACGACGTAACGATTTGCCTCACTGCGTCGGATTACAACGAAACAGTGCAGCTTACAGCGTCGCGTGCTTCCAACAAAACGCTCACGATCATCGGCCGCGGCATGGACGCAACCACGCTGCAAGGCTCGCTCGAGTTCCACAACGGTTGGCGCCAAATTACGTTGCGCGGCTTTAACATCAGCTCGCCCGCCAACCGGAACGGCAGCTCCGCACTCGGGCTCTACGGCTACACTCAAAGCACCACACCTAGCGCCAACCTCGTTGCCATGAAACTATCCGGAGATCTGGGGATGTATGTTTCCGGCAAGTTCAACGTGTCGCTTGATGGTTGTGATGTGCAAGCCGGCCACGACGCGATTTACATCATCAACACCACGGGAAACACAATCCCTATTAACGCGCACATCACAAACTCGTACATCCACAATGCGGAAGTCGCGTTGAGTTCGAGCCCTGGCCCCACTGGCACCGCAATGCTGAGCGTGATCAACACTCTAGTTGCCGACGTCCAATATGGGATAGCGCTAACGAGCCGCACGCAGACCACCCTCGTCAATAATCTACTTACCGGCGCGAGCACCGAGATGTTGCGCTGGGATGGCAGTAGCACGGTCACGAGCCACCACAATGCGTTGTGGAACAACGTGACCAACTACGCCGGAGCGGCGGTCGAAGGTGCCAACACCATCAAGACCGATTGCCTGCTCGATCGGCTCGCGCGAATTCCGACCTTAAAGCCCGGCTCGCCGTGTCGCAATGCCGGCAGCGCAGCGGAAGCACCGTTGCATGATTTTTGGTTCAGTGCGCGCATGCCCAGCGTTACGCCACCCGATATTGGCCCAATCGAAGTACCGTAGCCCAGCAAACGGTTTGCAGTTTCTTGTCAAGTGGTTCGATCACGCGCGCTTTGACCGTATTGAACTGTGACCGCTTTACTTTCGTGAACCCGCGCGACGACCTTCGGAATCCGCACCCGCGGCCCAACGCGGAACGAAATGCGTTTGACGTTGCGATAGTATTCGCCGTCGATGATTGGCGCCATCAATTCGTCGCCGGTGGCTTCCAGCGTCATTTCGCGACACGGCCGATCGAGCAAGTCGCGCCCCACCATTTCAGTGCCCCGCGCCATGCGCGGCAAGTTGAGCGTAATCGCCCACGGGCTCGGTGTGCCGACGATTGCGTTCATCATGCCGGCTTCATCCGCTTTGCCAAAAAACTTCACGACATTGCCGAGGTTGATCGACATCGACGCAAGATGCACGCCGGTGAACCTGCCAGACAACGGCACCCATCGTGATTATCATCGCGGCTCGGGCGCAGCACAGTTAGTCGAAGCCCAACTCGGCTATCGCGGCATTGGTATCGTACGCGCCACCGTGGGCAGCTATCAAATCAACGGCAGCGCGTTCAACGAAGGCACTGAAGCAATCGTGCTCAGTCGCCTCGGCGCGATGTTTTCCATCACCAGGCATCACGCCGTAGGATTGGAATTGGGCGCCGGCTATCGACGTGCCACCGTTCGCGAGGCCGACAGCGTTTCGGACCGTTCTGCTAGTTTACGGTTCTACGATGCACTAATCCAAGACACGGACTTCGGCGGCGGCTCGCAGTAACTCATACCGCGTTAGCCTGAGCGGCGAGCTGTGCCAGCGCTGCGCATGCTGTACAGTTTTTGCACAGCGTCTTGAATGTCGCGAATCAAACTCGGCGACGGCGTAAACCCAACCATCCTACGGCACCCAATAACAGCATCAGCGGGGCACCATTCGGCGGCGTCACATTACAGCCACCGGTGGGCCCACCAGCGTCGATGCAGTCGGAATCACTGGCGGCATCACAGGCCGCGGCACAGCAGCCATCGCCGTCAACGCACGTGGTGATCGTGGCATTGACACATTGCGCGTTACACGTTGCGGCACTGCCAGTCAGGGTCGACGCGGCACAGGCATCGGCCGGTGCAGCGCAGCTCGTTGGACAGTTGCCGTCACAAATTTCGCCCGCATCAACCGTGCCGTTGTTGCAAAGCGCGGACGTCGCACCTGCCACATAGTTCACCGCGACGTTGACAAAACCACCGTTGCTACCGCCGGTTGTCGACGACGATGTGCCATTTTTCTGAAACGTAAACGTACCTTGGTTGTTTTGCGCAGGGGTGCTGCTGTTGCTATCGGCAAGCTCCATGCGCACGGTGTAGGCACCGTTGGGCACCGCAGCGCCGGCCTTGTTTTTGAAATCCCAGGTCACGGTTAATGGCGCAGTGTGGTTTTGCCGCGTCGCCCCGGTAATGGCATCGGTATCATTGCTACCGGCTTTCGCAATCCAACCGCTGAGATGCGATTTGCGGGTGCCAGCCCAACGGCCGATGGTCTTTTGAAATACCCCGTCGGGACCTTCGATCCACACCGCCACGATGTTGCGCGGTGCGTAATTGCCGCCTTTGGGGGTGGTGGTCAAGGTAACGGTCACGCTCTCGGCAGCAGCCATAGACGCCCCACCAAGTGGGGCGCCCAGCCCCACCAGCGCGCTCAACACAGACACGGCGACTAGTTTCGAAATCATGTTGGACCAAGGCAGCAATAGCTATGCCAAGCAACATGGACGGCCGTGCTACCCAAACCGGCGCTTGCTAGAACCATCCATCAGTGAACGCGAGCTACGACTTGAGGGATGCGCACGCGCGGGCCGACCCGGAACGAAATACGTTTGACGTTGCGATAATATTCGCCGTCGATAGTCGGCGCCATCAATTCGTCGCCGGTGGCTTCGAGGGTCATTTCGCGGCATGGCCGATCGAGCAAGTCGCGACCAACCATTTCCGTGCCGCGCGCCATGCGCGGCAAATTGAGCATAATCGCCCATGGGCTGGGCGTGCCAACAATGGCATTCATCATGCCGGCTTCATCGGCCTTACCAAAAAACTTCACGACATTGCCTAGGTTGATCGACATCGACGCAATGTGCACGCCGGTGAAAGCGTCGCCCGGCAATCGGCGGTGTCACCGTCCAGTCAGGACGGCAAGATCCCAGCCCGTCGAGGCTGATTCCGCGAGGACGGGCGCGAAGACGTGGACCTAACCACCTTGGCCACGCCGTTCCTTACCTACGAAGCCAGGTACCTACTGCGCATCTACGGTAGCGAGAACCACCGGCGTCAGCTGCGCGTCGGCGCCGAAGGCGCGGATATACTCGAGCGAGATCTTGTGCTGTTCCGGAGCGAACCGGATCTTCAGGCGCGGATCTAACATACTGCGTAGCGGGGGCTCGTTCTCATCCGGAAACGTCGAGCGGAAGACTCCCTTAGAATCGACCTGCATCCCTAGCGCATCCGACCATCGCGACACCGGAACTTCGATGTACCCATCGCCGTCGACGACGACCGCATCTTGACGTGGCGGATCGACCAGCTCGCCACGGTCGAAGCGGGCATAGCCCCCCACGCCAGAGTGATCGCATTGACAAAGCCAGAACGCCGTGAATCCAGTCAAGTGACTAATTGCGCCTGCAAGAGCCAATCCATCCCCATCGTCCTTTCCGGCCGCCGGATTTTCGGCACCTATTTCGACTTCCTTCGGAGGAAGCGCCCGAATTTCGGTCAAGGTCTGCTTCCAAGCGGCTTACACCAATGTAGAGAGCGAAGCACCCTCCTGTTGGCCGAGCAAAGCCGTGCTTCGCGTGAACACGATGGAGGGGCTCCGCGCCGATGGCTCCTCGTAAAGTGCAACGCAATGGAGATCATCGAGGTGGCCCTCGCGCGCCGGCCCGTGCCGGAAGCGTCCGCCCGACGGTGCGATCTCCAGCAGAAGCTTTGCGACTTGCTCGTCTTTGAGACTGTCACCTTGGTATGCGATCAGCTGAAAATCGAATCCCATGAATCCCTCCGCGCGCAGTCGTGAAACGAGTAGCATCTTATGCCCCACACCGCTTACTAAGCGTGGCATCGATAGCAACTTTAGTTATTCACGCAGAAGCTAAAAAAGTACGTGGTCTTGGCAGCAGCCACGGTAGCAATGAGCCAGTCTATGTCAGCGCTGGGCGCCAAGCTCCGTGTTAATTTTCACGGCCGAACGGTGGCCCCCCGGTGAAGATCGTGGCTTTCGTCGTTACCAACCGACGTATGAAGGAGGCTGCAAACTTAAGCGAGACCGTGCCTACGGGAACAACGGCTTGCTCGCACCGCCGTCGGACAAGCCGACTTCGCAGTCGCGCGAAGGCCCCGGTGCGTTTCGCTCCGGTAGCCTGACCTGGCGGCTGACGTCCGATGGCAAAAAGACCATCTATGCATTCGACTATTTGTCAGGCGTGTATCGCATTGATGGCAACGGCACTACTGCGATGTGTCCGAACCTCAAAGGTATTGACGCCCTGGTCACTGTCGGTGGCACCACCTATATAGGTGGCGGCAACGCCCCCTGACCTCGTGCATGCCACAAAAGAGGTGGCCAACGATCTCGTGAGGTTGCCGCGCGAAACGTCCCACAACGATGCAAGCTCCGTCGAGAAAACTGCGGAACGGTTGCCACCTCCGGATTCGCGTGGGGGTCGATTAGCAGCAGCTGCGGCGAAGCGGCACTCACTGGAATTGCGTGCCGCACATCAGTCGGACAGCACTTCAACCTTGGCCTCGATGATCCGGCCATTCTGGTCGCACGACCAGCGGTAACGTCGATACGCGCGATGGTCGTCGTGGAGCGTCGCCTGCATGATGGCCACCTTGGCGGAGGCACGCCCATGCTCGGTGAGCTTAGGATACATAGTGATGTCCTGCAGCATGCCGGCCGCATCGAGGGCCGCGCCAATGACGCCCACGTCTATCGTCAGCTTGCCGAGTACAACGCCGGAGCGATCTTCGACACGGACGACCGCCTTGTTCCTGAGCGCGTCCTCGAGGTACGGGCGCTCCTGCTCGGGCTCCGACTCCGCGATCATCTCGGAGATCGCATCGGCGTCGACGTCGACGTCGAGGACCGTGCCGAGCTTCGAGCCGATCAAGCACATCAGACCGTCGATGTCATCGCTCGCATCGCCCGCGAGCACGTTGTCGGTGAAGAAGCGGAAGCCG
>JAGPDK010000408.1 GCA_018057605.1 Kofleriaceae bacterium
GACGTACTACGCCCATCCACTGGCCTGTGCGGCTGCACTCGAAACCCTCAATGTGTATCGCGACGAGCGGATGTTTGAAAATTCGGCGGCCCTGGGGCCGGTGCTGCGACGTGAACTTGAAGCCATTGCCGCGCGAGTTGGTGTGCGTGCACTGGTGCGTAGTTTGGGCTTGCTCGGTGCACTTGAGTTTGAAGCACCCCCGACGCTGTGGGCCATGTTGAGCCGCGAAGTGGCAGCACGTAAATTATCGCTGCATATCGATGGCAAACGCGGCACGGCGATTTTTGCACCGCCGTTGTGCATCACCGAACAAGACCTCGTCACCGGCATGCGCAGTTTTGGCGATGCTGCGGTGATCGCATTTGGAGCAAAATCATGAATCAGGATCAAACAAACGGCGCGGCATCAGCTGTGGCCGCAGGGGGCCAGGCAGCGCCAACTTTTGTTGGTCGGCATCATCATAAGGTTGTCGAATCGGTCGAGGTTGCGCTGGCCCCGCTACAAGACGGCATGACCGTGTTGGTAGGCGGCTTTGGTTTGTCGGGCAATGCCGAAGCGCTGATCGCCGGCGTGGTGCGTACCGGTAAACGTAATTTAACGCTGGTGTCGAACAACGCCGGCAATCTAGGCAAAGGCCTGGCGCTGTGGTTGCGGGCCGGCATCGTCGGCAAAGTCATTTGCAGTTACATCGGCAGCAACGAAGATCTGCACACGCGGATGGCATCGGGCGAAGTGAAAGTCGAAATCACGCCGCAAGGCACGTTGGCTGAACGCATGCGTGCGGCGGGCGCGGGGATTCCGGCATTCTTCACGCCGACCGGTGTCGGCACGGTGGTTGCCGAAGGCAAAGAACAACGCGAGATCGATGGCCGGCGGTATTTGTTGGAGCGTGCGTTGCCTGGCGATATTGCGCTGGTACGGGCTCGGACCTGCGACCATTTTGGCAACCTGCGATTTTGGCGCACCGGGCGCAATTTTAATCCGGTAATGGCGACCGCTGCCAAGACCACGATTGTTGAAACCGATGGGTTGCTGGCCAACGGCGGCATCGATCCCGACGATGTGCATCTGCCTGGCATTTATGTCCACCGTATCGTTGAGGTGCGGGACCACGAAAACGCGTTTGAATATCGCACGGTGAGGAAACGTAATGCCGTTTAGTAAAGAAGATATGGCGCGTCGCGCAGCGTTGGAAATCCCGGCTGGCGCGATGGTGAACCTGGGCATCGGCTTGCCAACGTTGGTGGCCGATTATTTGCCCGAAGGCCACGCTTGGTTGCACTCAGAAAACGGCTTGCTCGGCATGGGCCCGTTCCCGTTTGAAGGCGACGAAGATTCGCAATTGATCAACGCTGGCAAACAAACCGTCACAGTGTTGCCGGGCGGTTCAACGTTCGATTCGGCGCAATCATTTGCGATGATTCGCGGTGGGCACGTTGATTTGGCGATCTTGGGCGCGATGCAAGTTGCAGCCAACGGCGATCTGGCCAACTGGGCGGTGCCGGGTGGCAAAGTGATGGGCATTGGTGGCGCCATGGATCTAGCGTCCGGTTGCCGGACAGTGCTAGCGATGATGCAGCACACCACCAAAGACGGTGAACATAAGTTAGTGGGGGCGTGTACGTATCCACTGACCGCTGCTGGCGCGGTATCGTTGGTCATTACCGAACTCGGCGTGTTTGCACCTACCGCGTTGCCAACCGGCGGTTGCGGGTTTCGCGTGGTGGAACTCGCACCTGGAGTGACGCGTGACCAAGCGAGCACGGCCACCGGGGCAACGTTGTTGTGGCCGGAGTAAGCGGAACAGGTGCGGGTGTGGTAGTGCAGCGCTGTGATGCAAGATCGTAAACGAACCACGCGCCCGCTTGCCAGCCACGTCATGGTGCTTGGGGCCAGTTTGGCGATGAGCTGTGCTGCGGCGCAGCCGCCGGAGCCAACCTTAGCCGATGCCCGCCGCGCCCAACTGCGTTGGAACGATTCGAGCTTGGAGCAATTGCAACAAGGTCTTGGTGTACTCAACCAACGATGCAGTCGGTGTCATCGTGCGCCGACGCCGGACTCGGTGACTTCGACGATGTGGTCGGCACGCATCGATGCGATGCAGGACCGTGCTGGGTTGCCTGCTGCCGAGCGCGTGATGCTTGAGCGCTACTTGATTATCGTTGCCGATCGGCAACCGCTGAACACACGTGACCGAAGTGCACCTGGCCAGCCGGTCATCTCCCCGCCACCCGTGCGGCAGGTGCCACCCTACAGACGAATGCGCTAACCCGAAGCAACTATTTCATGTTGTCCATACCAGCGACTTGCGTGCCACCTTTGGCTTTGCAGTCAGCTTCGGTTGCATCGATCCAGCCTTGGCCTTTGCAGGCGTTTTGGCCGGCGCAGCTACTTTTAGCTGCGGCGCACAGGCTTTTGCCTTTGCATTCATTGATACCGCCGCAATGAATTTTCTTGGCGACTTTTTCGGCGGCGGTTGGCGCCGCGCTTCCGTTGTCGGCGGCTGTTGGCGCAGGGTTTGCGACTTTGTCGGCGGCGGTTGGCGCAGGGTTAGGCTTGGCGCCGTCTTTTTTGCACGCGCTTGCAAATAAGCTAGCAGCGGTGAGCGCGATCATGGTGCCTTGTTTGATACTTACCATGGCGAGACTATGCCCAATCTTCGCCACGTTGGCGAGCCGCTTGGCGCGGTCGCGTCGATTTGCCGCTGGTTCTCGACATTGATGTGCGATTGCTGCGCAAAAGATCGCCGGCGAAATCCCGCCGATCTTTTGTAACCTCGTAAAAACTTGGTCGACCAGCCATGCCCCACGCGGTACACTGGCTCCGTGACGTCGCCGCGTTGTCGCTCCCGCAGGCTGGTGCTGTCGTTGTCGGCGGTGGTCGTCATGGTTGCACATGGCGGCGTGTTGCTGATTGCGAGTGCAATGAGCAACGGTGGCGGGCATCGAACCGGCTCGCGGATAGCCGCGGTGCCAGCCTTCGAACCCGATGAGAGCGCGATGTTTGAGTCGTGTGGTTCCGATGCCGCACTGGTTGCTGCCGCGCGCGCCGCGTTGTGTTTTGCGCCGTGGCAGCGCGAAGACCTCGACGCCAACGGGTGCAGTGCCGAGGTTGCGGCGCAGTGGTCGCGCGACTCCGCGCAATGCGCCGCGCCGCTGCAGGATACGGCGCTGAGTTTGATGAGCCCAGAGGCGACGCGAAAGATCAAAGAACTCGATCCAGAAGAGTTGTTGGCAAAAGTTTTGCCAACTCCGGCAGCCCCGCCAAAGCCGGTTGAACTGCCGGTGCAACTCGCGATGCAGCCGCCACCGCCACCTCCTCCGGCCGCACCGGAGCGGCCAATGCAAATCGTCGAAACGGTGAATTCGAATACCGAGACGGCACCGGACAACACGCGATTTTTGTCGGAAAACAACATAAAAGTCGATAAGCAAACCGTGGCTCGGGGCGCCGTCAACGAACCGATGATTGCAAAACCCCAAGCGCCCGAGTTGGTGGCGAGCAGGGAGCCGCGTGAAGCATCGGTTCGCGACAAGCCGCTTGATCGGCCGATCGGCAGCAAGCTAAATGCTCCTGATGCGCCGGGGCCGCTCTCGATGCGGGCACCAGGTGCCAAGGCGCCGTCGGCTACACCGCAAGCAGCCCAAGTGCGTGGCACGATCGCCGGCACCGACGGCCGGGCCGGGGACGGTGCCGCGGCCAAGCGCGGAGATGGTGCGATTACGCAACCTAAGCGCGACCAAAGTGAACTCGCTCCGGGCCAAGCAGGCGCCGGAGGCGGCGCACCGCGCGTGCTGAATCTTAAGCCAAGCCAAGCAGTCTTAGATCGCGTCACTGGCGGTGGTTCGGTGGATCATTTGGAAGATGTTGAAAACGGCGCAGAAACTGCCCTTAATTCCAAAAGCTGGGTGCATGCCGGCTTTTTTGATCGCGTGAAGCGCCAGGTGGCGCAAGTGTGGCAACCGGGCACGGTGTTTGGCCGCCGCCACATCAGTAGCGGCATGGACAAAACGTGGCCGACGGAGGTGCGGGTTACGCTGCGCCCAAACGGCGAACTAGCGAGCGTCATCGTACTCAAAGGATGTGGCCTGCAAGAACTTGATGACGAAGCGATGCGCGCTTTTCGAGCGGCGGGACCATTCCCCAATCCGCCGCGCGACTTGGTTCGTAATGGAGTGATTGTGTTTGAGTTTGGCTTTTCCTTTGAAGTTGGTGGCTCACGTACGATGTGGCGGCAGTTGTAAGCGTCGCACATTTTTAATTCCGTTATAGCGGATGCGCGGATTGTGTGCCAGACTGTAGGCATGCCGACCCATGTTTTCGACGACAACTCGCGCAGCATTGGCCGTACGCCACTGGTCAAGATTCGCCGGGTCTGCGGTGACGCGGGCGCGACTATCCTGGCCAAAATTGAAGGCCGAAATCCGGCGTATTCTGTGAAGTGTCGGATTGGCGCTTCGATGCTGTGGGCTGCTGAGCAGCGTGGTGAACTGACGCCGGGCAAGGCAATCCTCGAAGCGACCAGCGGCAACACGGGCATTGCCTTGGCGTTCGCGGCGGCAGCGCGCGGTATCGAATGTGTGTTGACGATGCCCGACACCATGAGCTTGGAGCGACGCAAAGTGTTGGTCGCGTTTGGGGCGACGCTGGTGTTAACGCCCGGTGCGCTGGGCATGCGGGGCGCGATGGCCAAAGCTGAAGAATTGGCAACGCAGGAACCCGCGCGTTATCTGTTGATGCGGCAGTTTGAAAACCCGGCTAACCCAGCGATCCACGAAGCCACTACCGGCCCCGAAATTTGGCAAGACACCGAAGGCAACGTGGATGTGCTGGTTGCTGGTGTGGGCACTGGTGGCACCATCACGGGTATCTCGCGGTTGTGGCAAAATACCAAAGGTCGAGCGTTGCACTCGGTGGCCGTGGAGCCGAGCCATTCACCGGTAATTTCCCAAACCTTGGCCGGCCAAGCGGTGCAACCAGGGCTGCACAAAATTCAAGGTATCGGCGCCGGGTTTGTTCCTAAGAACCTGGATCTTTCTATCGTCGACGAAGTGGCGACGGTGAGCAACGATGAGGCCATTGTGATGGCGCGGCGGCTGGCCAAAGAAGAAGGTATCTTGTGCGGCATCTCGTGTGGCGCAGCAATGGCCGCGGCGGTGCGGCTCGCGCATTTGCCACAGTGGGCAGGTAAAACCATGGTGGTGATTTTGCCTGACAGCGGCGAACGCTACCTTAGCGGCCCGTTGTTTGAAGGTATGTTCGACGATGTGGTGAACGCTGCCGCGATTTAAATAGAAACGGCCAATGAATAATCCTTTTAAAAACCGCGCTCATACACGCGCGGTGGGTTGAATGCCGGCGACTTGCCAGTTGAATGTGGCGCAGAAGGGACGGGCAAGCTGATAATTCGTCACATTTTCGATGATCATTCCGCAGCTTTACCAACGCCTGAGTCCCAGGTGTTGACCGCCTGCGCGACTGCCGCGCGTCACACCAAATAGTCGAGGCACCTCGCATAGTCGATGAG
>JAGPDK010000409.1 GCA_018057605.1 Kofleriaceae bacterium
GGACGGCACTCCGCGTGCGACTAGTACCCGGTTGTCAGTAGGGGGCGCGCTGCGCATGGATGCGCTCTTTGGTTATTTCATCCCAGGCACGTTTGAACTTGGTGTGGCTCGTGGGCTCATCAATGGTGGCGTTACCGAAGGATGGTTCTTGCTGACCGGGTCATTATGAGTGATGCACCATACAATCGATTAGCGGGTGAAGTCGCCATTTCTGTGGCGGCGGCGGCCACGCGACCATTGCGCGAAGCCTGCGAACGGCTGGCCTTGTTGGTCGATGCCTTGGAGCGATTTGTGACGACGTCATCGGGACCAGCGCCGTATCCGTATAAGTCGCTGCAGGTGTTGCGCAACGATTTGACCGACGCATATTTACAAGCTAGCGCAGCGGCTCGGACGTTGGTTGATCTCGAAGCTGCGTTGGCGGCCGATCGGGAGGCCGGCACCCTCGACGTGCGCCGCGAAGTGGAGTTGGGCCTTTCGTTGGCGGAGCATCACGTGAGCGTTGCAACCGAACTTTTGGTAGATGTCATTGATGTGCCGCAGGCGCGTGGCGCGCGAGGTGTGTTGGCATTGGTGGTTGCGCAATTGGTTGCGTGGTGTGCGGCCTCGGCGCGACAGCAAACCGGCAGCACGCTTACCGTGCGCGTCACCGCGTCGGCGAATCGCATTTTGGTAACCGTGGCTGACAATGGCGCCGGTTTTGAAACACTACCGGATTTCTTACGGACCTTGCCTGCCGCATTGGGGGTGCAGCCGCGGGATGTGCTGGCCTCGGTAGCGTTGGGGCAGGGCTGTGTATTTGAGTTGTATTTTGACGCGGTAGCGCCATAGATCGGGACTATGTTTGGCCACTTAACTATTTGGCGAAGTGACTTCGCCTGCCACTGCCACTTCTGCCGCTAGGGTGCTGCGCCAACTTGGAAACTGCAGCGTGACGCCTAATAGGTCATGCATCCGTTGGTTGCTGATGATGCGATTGGCTAACAGCATGGCCGCGACCTCCCCACTGACGCTGGAGACGGGCATTGCGGTGGGCACGGGTAGGTTGATGGCTTGGCATACGGTGTGCGCCATGATGTAGGTTGGCGACGGATCGTCGTCGGAAATATTGAACACGCCGCCACATTGGCGCTGGCCTGCGGCGATCACCGCCGTCACCAAATCGTCGACATGAATGCGACATACGATGCTTTGACCATCGCCGATAATGCGCATCATGCCAGCACGGGCGCGGCCAACGAGACTACGCGTCGCACCGTAGATGCCTGATGCGCGCAGGATCGAATACGACAGGTCAGCGCGTTGACACGCGGTCTGCAACCGGGCTTCCGCATCGGCCCGGGCTCGGCCCGATTGGGATAGCGGCGCGATGGCGGCGGATTCGTCGACCACACGTCCGTGGCCCGCACCGTACACGCCGGTTGACGAAATATAGACCAGGTGCGCGGCGCCCGCGATGGCGCTGAGTAGATTTGCTTCGGCGGCAGGGCTCGACGGTGGCGCGCTGTGCACCACGATGGCACCGGCGGCGAATGCGGTTAGTGCGGCGCAACTCGTCGCGTCATCAAGATCGATGGCGAGCGCAAGCATGCTCGGCTGCGACGAGGTTTGGTCGCCAGCCACGTTGCGGGCGATCGCTTCGGCGTCGCTACGCGTGCGGCGGGTAACGATAACGCGCGCACCGGCTTGATGCAGCGCATGGGCCAGGCGTGCGCCGGTGAACCCGGCACCGAGGATAATCCAGGTTGGTTGGGTTAGCCGCGAAGCGTGTGCGGCAGGTGTCGGACCAGGGCCAATCAACGTAGCCTAGCGCCCGGCCGAGTGGCCGCTCCATGCTTCAAATTCAGTGATGCGCTTGGCCAATGCCGTGATGTCTTCACCAGCGGCGGCGCGTTCTTCGGCCGCAACGACCAACAGCCCAAGCGCAGCTTGCAGCAATCGTCCACCGGCCAACGGCAGATTGGCGCCACGTAGTGCATGATCGCGTACTTCGCCCAGGCGAAACGCGATTTGTCCAACCTGCAAGAAGCCATCGCGCACGTACACCGCATCGTCGCCGACCGACAGCGCTTGCGATGCTTCGCGGTTGCTGCCACGGCCTTCGGAGTGCGAGCGGATCCGCCGCTTGGCATCTTCGTAGACTTCACCGGTGGTGATGGGCGCTGACCTGGTGTAGGGCGAAAGCTGGTCGGCGATTACGCGGGCAGCGGCCGGGCCATCGGCGACATGCAACGCGACTTCGAGCGAGCCCAGCACCAACAACAAGTCACGACTTTGACCCCGGCGGCGACCTTCCATCGCTCGCTCAAATGCAAAATAGCCGGCAATCCCGACGGCGAAAATGCCGCCGGGAATCAACGAAAGTGCTGCAGCCGTGGCCACACCGGCCGAAGCACCTGCCGTGACCATCGGCGCGGTGGCCGAACGGCCAACCAGTTCGACCCGATCTAATAAGCGCGCGTCGAGGCTTATCGTCGGGTTGCCGGGCGGTGCAATGACTAAATGCGGCACTCGCACGCCAATGCCACTGCGCGGCAACAAGGCGGGGCCGCTGGCCTTGACGGGGCTCCCCCCCGGTGGCGGGTATAAATTCGGTGCGTCCACTATTCTACAAATCCTAGTTCACGTAATCGGGCAAACGCGATCAAGGCATCCGATTCACGAGCGCCTGAGCTGCGCAGCAAACTCAACATATCCCAACAACCGTCGACGCGCGCGAGTAGGGTTTTTTGCAGTTCAGTTAAAGGCATAGTGGTTGTCGGTGCCGGCGCGCGGCAGCGTAACACGCGTTGACCGCCAAGCAAGCTTCGGGCGATTTCGGCAACGTGGGCCCGCTCAATGGCGGCATACGTGCGGTGGACTTCGGGCGCGGTTGGATCGGCGGCCAGCGCTTGGCCCGCTAATTCAAATGCGCCCGGTTTATCGCCTTGCCGTAATCGGCCGCGAGCGCCAGCTGCCAGTTCAAGCCCTGAGTTGGTGCGGCCGCGTGACCGCCGGTCGAGAATTAATACGTGATCGTTAACCATTGCGGCCAGGGCTTCCATGCAGTTGAAGCGTTCGCCCATGAAGGCCGACGTGATTTCGGCAGCCGACAGGTGTGCGCCGGCGTAGTCCCACATCGTTGCGCGATCGATGCCATCATCGTGGCCGGTCGGGGCGGTTGCACTTGGCGGGACAAAAAACACGGCGTCGTCGCTACCCAACACTTGCATGGCTTGGGTAAGTCGGGCGCAGCGCCGGTTGGCCACCGTGAGCGCAATGTCAATCGACACCGATGCAATGATCCCGGCATGATTGGAATGGTTGCGTGGCGTCAGCTCAAAGGTACCTTCTTGCCAGCTCACCACATCGGAGACGCCTTCTCGGACTTTGGTTGCTAATATTTCAACCAATATGTCTTCGGTCGCGAGGCTCGACATCAAGAGCACTTTGCCCAGCGGCACGCCGGTTTCGGCCCGGGTCTCCAACGCGTCGGCCAACGCGCGCTCGGAAATGCTGAGTGAGCGAAGCAAGATCGAGCCCAACTGTTCTTCGCGTCGATTGGAACTGGCCCACAGCAGCACGCCGCCATCAAAACCCAACGTGCGAGTCACGTTGCGCCGTTCGAACGAGACCACGCCCGAGATGCCCTTGCGTGCAACCCATGCCAAGACGTCGGCCGCTGGCATCGTTGTGAGTTGTCCTCGTATCGACACGCTTTGAGCATAGCGGAAGTTGCGCTACAGTGGTGGCCATGACGGAAAGTTCATCGCAACCACGAGGCGTTATTAGCGTGCGAACGCTGCTCGGCGCTGGTTTCCTAGCGCTGATTGGCGCTGCGGTCCTAGGCCTGTTCTTGTGGATGATTACACCGGCGGCCGAGCGGGAAGTGCGCGCCGCCTGCACCGGCCTCAATTCGGCACCCCCTAACGCTGTGCTGTGTCCCGTCGGCCAAGAGTCGTGCAGCTTTCCCATTGCTGCACCTGACTTCACGGTGCTTGGTAATGATGGCAAACCGGTCAAGTTGTCGAGCTTTCGAGGGAAAGTCGTCCTGTTGAATTTTTGGGCGTCGTGGTGTGGCGTTTGCAAAATGGAAAAACCGAAGATTCAAGAAATGGCAAATTCGATGGCCAACGATGAGTTTGCGGTGGTCACCGTGGCTTCGGATCGCGACTGGCCCAAGGTGTTACTTGCAATCGTGAAGGCTTTGGCGCCCAACGTGCCGCTGCAAGGCGCGGATGGCAAGCCGTTGGGCGATGAGCCAACGTTGCAAGATGCGCTCGCTTTGTACGGTCGGGCGCTGCCCAACGGCGTGCCGTTCTCGGTGTATCTCGATCCGCCCGCCGGCGACGGTAACATCGGCGCAGTGGCGGCGGCCTGGGGCATCAAAGCGGTGCCTGAAAGTTTCTTGATTGATCGCGCTGGCAATATTCGCGCGTACTTCGTTAACAAGCGCGATTGGACCTCGGGAATTTCGGAAACCTGCATTCAATCAGTCATTGATGAATAGGGCTACATAGCTCATGGCAAAAGTCTTGGTAATCGACGACGACGGTGCGATTGTGCGCTTGATCCTCAAAGTGTTAAGTGGTCGTGGCCATTTGGTGATGGTCGCACGTGACGGCAAAAGTGGCTTGGCGCGGGTCGCTGCGGAACGGCCCGACTTGGTGATCGTCGACAGCGATTTGCCAAAGATCGACGGTGCCGAGGTTTGTCGCAGCATTAAAGAAGATGCCAGCACTGCAACGATTCCGGTCATCATGATGACGCCGCACTATGTTGATTTTTACGGTCGGGAAGCAACCGCCGAGCCCAATGCCGTAGTGGTGCGACCGTTTACCCGTGAAGTCCTTGCCAACGCAGTTGAGCGCGCGCTGGGTGGCTTAGGGCCGCGGCGCCCGCAACGGCGCTCACAGTTACCATTTTGATGCGGACCTCGCCCGCCAACCGACGGTTGTCATGAGTGCGCCGCTCGATGTGCGGCCGGTGCCGTTTACAATTCTTACCGGTTGGTTAGGCGCTGGCAAAACCACGGTGTTGAACCGGATGCTGGGGGCGCGCCATGGCAAAAAAATTGCCGTGCTGGTGAACGAACTCGGCCGCATTTCCATTGATACCCGCCTGATTTTGTCGCGTGGCAATGACGTGCTCGAATTGGCCGGCGGTTGTGTCTGTTGCAAGGTCGACGCCAAAAGTGATCTTTGGGACGGTATCGCGGATGTGATTTTGCGCTCAGCGCCCGAGCATCTGGTGCTGGAAACCACCGGCATCGCCGAACCTGCGGCGATTCTCGAAGGGCTCAGTCGGGTGCCTGAAGCGGTGCGGGCGCGGGTGACTCCGGCCGGAATTATTTGTGTCGTCGACGGTGAAGCCGGTGCTTCGGCGTTGCGACAACGCGAAGAAGCACGCGAGCAAGCCATGTCGGCCGACCGGATTTTCGTGAGCAAGATCGACCTTGCCCGCGCCGAAGATGTCGCGGCTACCCATGCCGAATTGGACAGCGTTGCGCCCCACGCCGAACGCGCCAGCTTCGCCAGCGACGACGC
>JAGPDK010000410.1 GCA_018057605.1 Kofleriaceae bacterium
CCTACTACGACGACTTCGCTGGCTGGTACGAGCGCGAGCGCCATGAGCCTTATCACCGCATGCTCGACGAGCTTGAAGTTGGCATCGTGGAGCGTTACGGCGCTGGTCGCGATGTGCTCGAAGTTGGTTGTGGCACCGGTTTGGTGCTCGAAAAAGTCGCGCAGTTCGCACGCACTGCGTCGGGCATTGATTTGTCAGCCGGCATGTTAGCTAAAGCCGCAGCACGCGGTTTGCCAGTAGCGCAAGCCTCGGCCACTGCGTTGCCAATCGCCAGCGAGTCGGTCGATGTCGCGTACTCATTTAAAGTACTGGCCCACATCCCTGATATCAAAACCGCCCTCGCTGAGATGGCCCGGGTGGTGCGGCCGGGTGGCTGGGTGCTGGCCGAGTTTTACAATGCTCGGTCGTTGCGGCGCTTAGTCAAAGCCCTCAAGCCGGCCTCGGCGGTGAGCGAGCAAACCAACGACGAAGCCGTGTACACCCGCTACGATGACGCCACTGCGATTCGCAGCTACCTGCCACCGGAGCTGACCTGGGTTACCTCGCGCGGGATTCGGGTGATTACGCCGGTCGCGGCGGCCCACAAGATTCCGCTGATCGGCACCGCACTGCGCGCCGTCGAAGATCGCTTAGCCGATTTGCCGCTGACTCGCGAACTCGGCGGTTTTTTAGTGGTGTGCGCGCAGAAGCGAGGATAATTCCGGGTACACTGCGCGCATGGGACATGTGCTAATCGTCGACGACGAACTGTCGATGCGCGAGTGGCTTGCGATTTGTTTGCGGCGCTCAGGTCACACGGTTGCCTCGGCGGCATCGCCGGCCCTCGCGTTGGTTGAGCTGGGCCAAGCCAACTTTGATATTGTGGTCACCGATTTGCGCATGCCAGGTGGCATGGATGGTTTGGGGCTGTTGCGTGCCATCAAAGCCCAGCCGCCGGCCGCAGAAGGGTTGCCGCCCGAAGTCATTTTGGTCACCGCGTATGCCACCACCGATACCGCCATCGCAGCGATCAAAGACGGCGCCTACGACTACTTAACCAAGCCGTTTAAGGTCGATGAAATCAACGCCGTCATCGACCGCGCCATGGAAAAACGTACCTTGGTCGCCGAGAACGCGGTGTTGCGCGAAAAGGTGGCAGGCCGAGTTCGGTTGGCGCAACTGCTTGGCAAAAGCCCGTCGATGCAGCGCATCTTTGACTTGATTGGGCGCATCCACTCGACAAAAACTTCCGTGCTCATCACCGGCGAAAGTGGCACCGGTAAAGAGTTGGTTGCCCGTGCGCTGCACAGCGAAGGCGCGCGCGCCAAGATGGCGTTTGTCGCCGTGAACTGCGGTGCGATTCCCGAAGAACTCATGGAATCCGAATTGTTCGGCCACAAGCGCGGGTCGTTCACCGGCGCGGTTGCTGACAAAGCCGGGTTATTCCAAGAAGCCTCGGGTGGCACGTTGTTCCTCGACGAAATCGGCGAGTTGTCACTGGGCCTGCAAGTCAAGTTGCTGCGCGCGTTGCAAGAGCGCCGAGTCAAGCCGGTTGGCTCGGTCGACGAAACCGAAGTTGATGTGCGGGTAGTTGCTGCTACCAACCGTGAGTTGGAAGCCGAAGTCGCACGCGGTGCGTTTCGGGCTGACTTGTACTACCGCCTCAATGTGATCGAGTTGCGGTTGCCACCGTTGCGCCAACGCCGCGAAGACGTGCCGTTGTTGGCCGATCACTTTGTCAAACGCTTTTCTGCCGAGCTCGATCGGCCCAAAGCCCAGTTGTCAGCCGAAGCGTTGCGGCGGTTGGAAAGTTACGATTTCCCAGGCAACGTCCGCGAACTCGAAAACATCATCGAGCGCGCCATTGCCTTGTCGCCCTCGGATTTGATCGGTGTCGCCGATTTACCCAACCTCAAGCCGCCGCGACCGGCGGTCGCCAGCAGTGCGGTTGATATCCCACCTGATGGCGTTGACCTTGATCGTTTGGTTGCCGACTTTGAGCGGCTGTGGGTCAGCAAAGCCTTGGAGCAGGCCGGCGGTGTGCGCAAGCGCGCTGCTAACCTACTTGGTATTACCTTTCGTTCCATGCGCTACCGCTTGGCTAAGCTGGGCTTGGAAAAACCTGAAGATGGCGAGGGCGATGGCGACGGTGAGGCCAGTGGCGGCCCAGGTGACGCGTGACGGCTGAACGCGTGACCCTGGTGAACTTGCAATAGCATCTGCGAGTCGGTGTTTCGGTTGCATGTGGGTCTGTGTCACGCGGTGGAGCCACGGCGGTGCATGGTGGCCGAGATTGAATCATTTCAGTTCAATCACGAGGACAGGATCAAATTTGGGCGCAGCCAAGGACGAAAATTGTCACTTTGGTGCGGTTGGCAAGGCGCTGCCGCGGCAACCGATAGGCTAGGGCCGGTTTTGTCGCTGGCACGCTGCGTGCTGATGCCTTAGTTCATCAAAGAGAAGATTGCTTCTCTAAAAACTTCCGGGCACGCGCAAACCCGGGCGAGAATTAAATTTCAATTCCCGGATAGCGTAAACAACAATTTTCAGGGGGACATTAGATGGCACGTATGCTCAAAAACGCGAAACAAAAAGGCTTCACGCTCATTGAACTTATGATCGTGGTTGCGATTATCGGCATTTTGGCCGCTGTCGCCATCCCGGCCTTCATGGACTACATGAAGAAGGGCAAGCAGTCGGAAGCGCAGTTGCAGCTCAACAAGATCATGAAGAATTCGAAGGCCGCGTACAACACGGACTCGACGTATTCTACTCTTGTAACAGGCACGACGCCTGCCCAACCATGTTGTTCGCAAAACGCCGGCGGTAAAAAGAAGTGTAACGCTGTGGCCGCTGATTGGCAAACGGCGGCATGGCAATCGATTGATTTTCAAGTCGATGACCCGTTCTACTTTCAATACGCTTACACGGGCACTGGTACAGGCGCGCAGTACAACGCAACCGCCACTGGCGACCTCGATTGCGATGGTATTTTTATCACCTACACGATGGCTGGCGACTCGGTCGGTGGTAACCCGTCATTTGTTCTCACGGCCCCATCGCCAAACTCGGATTAATCCGACTCAGCTAGCTTGAATCCAACTACCGCCTTCGGGCGGTTTTTGCGTTTTCGGCCTGGTGCAATCGCGCGGTTTGCGGCAACGGTAGGTAAGTGCAGCAATCGCCGGCGGCCGCGTATTGTCACCTTCCGCTGACACACCACGACACAAAGTTGCAAAAGTTCCGGGTTTGGCCCCCAAGGGCTGAGCATGTGCGAGAGTCCTATCCAACACATCTAATGTTGGGGGCCTCGATGCGATACGGTTTACGTCAGGTATTTGTGATGAGTGCGTTGGTGGCGAGTGCGGTGGCGTTGCCACGCGCAGCCGATGCGTTTTGCGGGTTTTACGTCGCAGGCAGTGATGCCAAGATGTTTAACGATGCCACGCAAGTTGTGCTGATGCGGCAAGGCACGCGCACGGTGCTGTCGATGCAAAACCATTATGAAGGGCCGTTGGAGGCCTTTGCGATGGTGGTGCCGGTGCCCACGGTGCTCAAAGAAGGCGATGTGAAGACCTTGCCCAACGAAGTGTTTGCCAAAGTTGAAACTATGGGCGCACCGCGGCTGGTCGAGTATTGGGAGCAGGACCCTTGTTACGTCCAGCCGCCGTTTACGCCTTCGCCGCGCTCGTCCAATAACCAAGTCTCCGAGATGGCGATGGACAAAGCCGAAGGCGGTGCCCACGGCGTGAAAATTGAGGCCCAGTTCAAAGTTGGCGAATACAATATTCTGATTTTGTCGGCCAAAGATTCGACCGGCCTGGAAACCTGGTTGCGGCAAGAAAAGTACTCGATTCCGTCGGGCGCCGCCGAGTTGCTCAAGCCGTATGTGGCCGCTGGCATGAAGTTTTTTGTGGCCAAGGTCGACCCGACCAAGGTCAAGTTCGATGGCAACAAAGCCATGTTGTCGCCGCTGCGGTTTTTTTATGACACCGAAGAGTTTGCCCTGCCGATTCGTTTGGGCCTGGCCAATTCGCAAGGCACCCAAGACCTGATCGTCAACATTTTGGCGCCGAGCACGCGCTACGAAGTGGCGAATTATAAAAACGTCACGATTCCGACCAACATCGATGTGAAACCGACGGTGCGTGATCGTTTTGGCGAGTTTTACGCAGCGCTGTTTGACGCCACCGTAGCGAAAAACCCGGGCGCCGTAGTCACCGAATATGCCTGGCAAGCGATTGGTTGCGATCCGTGTCCGGGGCCAATGCTCGACGGCAATGACTTGGCCACGCTGGGCGGTGACGTGCTTGGTGGTGCCGGCCAAACCGATGACAACTTCAGCGCACCGATGGGCAACATGGTGTTAACCCGGTTGCATGCGCGTTACGGCAAAGACATCAAAGACGACCTGGTGTTTAAACAAGCCGGGGCGATCGTCGGTGGCCGTGAGTTTTTGCGCGATGGGTTAAAACTCGAAGAAGGTGCCCGGCCGGATTCGAATAATAACTTTCAAGGCCGGTATGCGATTCGCCATGCTTGGGAAGGACCGATCAGCTGCAAAACGCCGGTGCGCGGCCGCTGGGGCGGGCCATGGGAAAGTATTCGCACGCAAATCGCCGACGGTGGCCAGCCCAAAGCTGCAACGAATCTAGCGTTTGCGCCGCGCGGTGCGATGGCGCTGCCGACGGTAGTGCAACAGGATATTCCTGAGTTAGCGTTGAAGGCTAGCAGCACCGCTGCGGTGGCGCCGCCGGCGAATGGCGCGGGCACAGGTTCGGCAAATGGCGCGGAAGGTTCGGCGGTCGCAAACAATGCCACCGGCGCAGCTGCTGGCACCGCCAAGAAAAAAGGCTGTGGCTGTCAAACTGACGGTGGTGGCGTACCGGCGGGTGCTGCGGCGTTGCTAGTCGGCATAACATTGTTTGCTCGGCGGCGTAATCGTGTTCGCGCATAGCACGGACGTCGTGGCGTTCGATCCATCGTGATTCTTACAGATTCGTTATCTAAGGAAATTTCATGAACAACCTAGCTCGTCATCTGCTTTTTACCGGTGCTGCTGCACTTGCCACCACCACGCTGTTGCCTAGCCAAGCTCAGGCATTTTGTGGTTTTTACGTCGCTGGCAGCGATGCCAAGATGTTTAACGATGCCACCCAAGTGGTGCTGATGCGGCAAGGTACGCGCACGGTGCTGTCGATGCAAAACCACTACGAAGGGCCACTCGATGCCTTTGCCATGGTGGTGCCAGTGCCGACGGTACTCAAAGAAGGCGATGTCAAAACCTTGCCGAATGAAGTGTTTACCAAGGTCGAAACCATGGGCGCCCCGCGGCTGGTCGAGTATTGGGAGCAAGACCCTTGTTACATCGAGCCGCCACGCGAGGAGTACGTCAAAAATGGAATGCCGCCACCGCCGTCAATGGCGGCGTCACCTAGCGATGGTAAAACTTTGGGCGTGAAAATTGAGGCCCAGTTCAAAGTTGGCGAATACAATATTCTGATTTTGTCGGCCAAAGATTCGACCGGCCTGGAA
>JAGPDK010000411.1 GCA_018057605.1 Kofleriaceae bacterium
GTGGCACGTGCAAGCGCTCACCTCGCATCATGCGATGCCAACTGGTCGAGCCGCCCCACGCCGACGCTGTACCAACCAGGCCCGCTTGGACCGGATTCGCCAGCGTGTAGGCCAATTTATCGACGACGTCTTCGGCTTGTACCAACTCAACGCGGCTGAGCGAATCGCTGGCAAACAAGTTTTCACCCCGCCCAAGGTACGCATTAAAGCTACGCGCCAGTTGCATGTTCAGATGATGCAGAAACATCGCTAAGGTGCCGTGCGGGTCGTACACCAAGATGTGGTAGTGGTTCGACATCAAGCACCAGCCGATGATTTTTACGCCGGCAAACTTGGCTGCACACGCCAACGCGTATTCGAACAAGGCTTCGGTCTTGCCACCCGGCACGAAAAAGAACATGCGCTGCGTGCAGCGCCGCGTCAACATTTGATAAGAGCCCGGCAAATAGCGCACTGGTTTCATGCCAGCGCAGCAATGCTCGCCGCGTGCCGCCGCCAACTATGCGAAAACTGTGGAGCACCTGTCCGGTTCGTCCGCTATGCGGACAATGGCAACTCGAATGATCACCTCGCCAGTCGCCAGCAAAGTCAAAAACTGCGCCCCAAACAAACACGAGCCAAATGAACCCAAGCCTAATGCAGCCTAATGAACCCTGGTGCGGCCAAATGGGTGCGGCCAAATGCGCCCCAAACAAACACGAGCCAAATGAACCCAAGCCTAATGCAGCCTAATGCAGCCTAATGCAGCCTAATGAACCCTGGTGCGGCCAAATGGCCAAATGCTGCCTAATGAACCCTGGTGCGGCCTCGCACTGGTGCGGCCTCGCACAGCCAAATGAACCCTGGCGCGGCCTCGTCCAAGCCAAATGCAGCCTAATGCAGGCTAATGAACCCTGGTGCGGCCTCGTCTGCCAAATGCAGCCTAATGAACCCTGGTGCAGCCTAATGAACCCTGGTGCGGCATCGGCCGGTGCGGCATCGGCCCACCAAATGAACCCTGGTGCGGCATCGAAATGCGGCCTCGTCTGGTGCCGCCAAATGAGCCAAATGAACCCTGGTGCGGCATCGGATGGTGCGGCATCGGCTGGTGCGGCCTCGGCTGGCCTCGTGTCCTCGCCGCTGTGCGAATCGGCTATGGTTGCGCCATGAAAAAAGTCTTCGCTGGGTACGAACTGCGCGTGGAATTGGTTGGTTCTGAGCCGCTCATTTGGCGTGCCCTTGAAGTCCCAGCGGAATACACGCTCTACGAACTTCACGGTGCGATTCAGATCGCCATGGGATGGGAAAATTGCCATTTGCATTCTTTCACCATCGACAAAACACGATTTGAGATGACATCACACGAAACCATCGGCGGCGCGCCATCGCTGGATGAAACTGCGGTCGCTCTTGGGGAATTACTCGGCCCGTCAAGCGAATTTGGATACGAGTATGATTTCGGCGATAGTTGGCACCACCGCATCGCGGTAACAAAGATGCTCACCTCGTCGACACCTGTGCTGCCGCGCTGCACGGCCGGGGAACGCGCGTGCCCGCTTGAAGATTCGGGCGGAATCCACGGATATGAAGCGAAGCTGCAGATCATGCTCGATAAGAAGCATGAAGACTATCTCGACCTAAAAGAGTGGATGCCGCCGAAATTTGACCCGTCGAAATTCAAAGCCAAAGGCGAGGACATGTCGAAGGCTATGCGTCAGTTATTCAAAATGGCAGGCGCACCGCACAACGCCACGCCTGCCCAGGTTCAGTTCATCAAACGTATTGGTTCCGATGGTGCGGCCAAATCGCCAACAAAAGCTAAAGCTACAACCAAAGTAAACCGCGCCACAACGGACGCATTCGATCCACAGGATCAATACTTGGCGGAAGTGTCCGCCGCCCATCCCTTGATTCCTCGCGATCTGTTGTACACGGTCTTCGAACTCCCGGTAATCGTGCGTATACAACTCCTAGCTTTTCTAGCCAATGATATTGCCGGCGACTTCTCACGTGTCGCATTGAATGAGACTGCACGGCAAGCGAAGCGCTGCCGGTAGTAAGAAAGGTTACGGCCGAATATCTTGGCCTGACGCGACCTCGGGCTTCGTGACGCCTCCGAGGATCAAAACATCTCTACATGCAATTCGCGATGCAGGACAATATGCGCGCGTGAGCCGGGGCTTCTATCGGGTTGGCACTACGACGTTCGCAGCGTTCAGGAAGAATGCGTCGTGGCCCAATCGATCATTAGCTCTGGCAACACGGTTGACGCCAAGGTGCCGTTCATTTCGTGAATGTGCGGCCGACCAAAATCGCCGTCGAGCAGGGTGTAGACGACTACAGTTCGGTCGGTGGGATGCACCAACCAATATTCGCGTACGCCAGCGCGTTCATAGGTTTCTAGTTTGGTGGTCTGATCGTGGCCGGCGGTCGTGGGTGACAAGATTTCGATGACCCAATCGGGCGCGCCGCGCACGCCACGGACGTCGAGTTTACTTGGATCACACACCACAAAGACCTCGGGCTGCACGACGGTGTCGACCAGTTCGTTGGCTTCGTTACGCTTCGGCAAGCGGACATCAACCGGCGCGATAAACGGACGACAGCGTTTGCCTAACAAAGCGTTTGCGATCTGTCGGTGCAACTCGCCGGCGAGTTCTTGATGCAAACGCGGCGGCGCCGGCGACATCAAATAAGCGACGCCATCAATAAGTTCATAACGCACGTCGTCGGACCACGACAGGTAATCACCATAGGTGTGTAGTTGGAGATCTCGTTGTGGTAGGCCCATGGCCAAACCATGCCGCGTTGCGCCACGGTGAATCAAACCAAACCTCGGCGCGAGCCCATTGCGGTAACGTCGTTGTCGGTGGTAGTCGCGTTGGCAGCCCAGATCTCACCTGGCCCGCGCAACTACCTGAAATCATGTAGGCCAGCCTGCCTGCAAAAATCGCAACTATTTGATTTTGGTTGAAATATCGCGCAGGGGTGAGCCGTCATAGTAGGAACTCATATGGCTTCACGTAGGTTTGCCCGCGCCGCTGTTTTATCCTTTGCGTCGCTGTTGTTTGCGCAGGTTGCTGCAGCCGATCGAGCACCTGTGCCGGTTGCACCCGCGGTTACGCTTGCGCCACCTGCTGCAACCGCACCGTTGCCACCCAGCGGCGTAGCCGAAGCGCGCGACTACATTAGTGACGCCAAGCTGTTCTATCGCATCGTTGCGTGCAGCGGCCCCGCGGCGCTACCTGTGGGTATCGACGCTACCACAATTGAAAAACACTGCGTCGAAATGCAAAAACGTTTTGCTCGCATCGCCGAGAAATACGCGACGCCAGCGCGCGCGTTTTTTGCCGACAAAAAGCCAGCCAACATGCCAACCACGGTGGTGTATCCATTTGGTGGCGGCGATTTACTCTCGGCGTTGGTCACGTATCCTGAAGCGCGCGAAATCACCACGATGTCGTTGGAACATGCCGGCGATCCAACTCGGCTGGCCAAGCTCAGCGGCAAAAAGCTTAAAGCTGAACTCGGCGAGTACCGCGCTGCGATTGAAGGCTTGCTCGGGCTCAACGACTCCACCACCGACAACATGCAAAAAATGGAACGCGGAGGCATCCCAGGCCAACTTTCGTTCCACCTGACCGGCATGGCCGCCATGGGCTTTGAGCCGGTATCGCTCAAATTTTTCAGCGTTGAAGAAGACGGCCGCATTCACTACCTAAGCGCTGGCGAAATCGAAGCGTTGGCACCCAAGATCGCCAAAAAGAAAAAGGGCATCGCTACCAACACCGACTTTTCCGAAGCGTTTAGCAACATGGAACTAACCTTTCGCAAAGCTGGCGACGCTGCCGCTCCATTGATTGTGCATCGTCACATCTCGGCCAATCTCGCCGACAATGCTTTTGCAAATTCGCCGCTGCTCAAACATCTCAACAGCAAAGGCAACATCGCAGCGATCACCAAAGCTGCGAGCTTTTTGCTTTGGTACGACAGCTTCTCGACGATTCGCAGCTACTTGTTAACCAACTTGGTGTGGATGGCCTCGGACGCTACCGGCATTCCAGCGCGCATCGCGCGCAAAGCCGGCTTGGTGCAAACCACGTACGGCTCGTTCACCGGTGCGTTTCTTGAAGATGCCCAAGGCACCAACGAAGAAACCACCATGGTTGAAATGTGGGCCAAACAACCTCGGCGCAAACTGCCGTTTCGTTATGGCTACCCCGATGTGGCGAAAATTCATCATCTCTTGATCACCGAACGGCCACGGAAATAACCATGCGTAGGCTGCGCGCCTTGGCGGTGACTGCCGTGGTTGCAGTGACGAGCGTGGCGCATATCGTTGCGCCCTCGGTAGCACTTGCGAAACCGGCTGCCAGTGCATCGGGCACTAGTAGCGGCAATAACGGCAACGACCGCGACGATAAATTAGAAAAAATCGAAGACACCGTTGCCGGTGGCACCCATTGGCGCATCAAAACCAAAGCCGGTGCGGTCCATGTTTGGATCCCGGGCGAATACGATCGCGCTACCGCTGGCACCGTGGTGTATGTGCACGGCTACCACACCAATTCTGACGGTGCGTGGCGCAACTATGGTTTAGCCAAACAGTTTCGGACCAGCAAACAAAACGCGATGTTCGTAGTGCCCGATGCACCCAGCGGCAACGATGAAGAAGTGAAATGGCCGGCGCTCACCGATCTTCGCAAAGCGGTAGCTCGTGCGAATATTCGATTGCCAGATGGCCCCCTGGTTGTCGTCGGCCACTCGGGCGCGTTTCGCACCGTGATGAAATGGATCGACAACCGCACCGTCAACCAAATCATCTTGCTTGATGCATTGTACGGCGGCGAAAAAGCCTTCGACGAGTACATCGACAGAGGTAAACGCGCTGACGATCACAAACTGATTGTCGTCGGTGCAGCCACCGCGCAGGGCTCCAAATCTTTCGCCAAAAAATATCCCTTTGCAGTAACCCGCGACAAGCTGCCAAGCTCCGCGGCCGGCTTCAAGAAGCGTGAAAAACAGGCCAAGCTATTATATGTACGCTCACAATACGATCACATGTCGATTGTTACCAATGGCAAGGTTATTCCGACGCTGTTGCATTTGACCCAGCTTAAAGCGTTGGATCGGTCGGCGCAACCGCGGCCATCGAGCGCGCGGACCTGCGGGCTGTCAGATGTGCTGGCATGCGTAAAGCGGTGATGCCGGAACGGAACGGAACGATGATCTGGTGATACTAATTAGTTTTGGTGGTGGCATGAAGCCAGCGTCGAGGCACCTACCCCCTGCGATGGCAGTGTGACCGTTCCCTCGCGACGTTCGCGCCACCCGAGCATGGCAAGCTGCGCTCAGCGCGCAGGCCCGGAATGAACCACTGGAGCGGCGTTGAACTGGGCACTCTCGACGCTGTTGTAGACCAGTAAAAACGTCAATCAAGTGCATAAATCTTTCAGGACAGGGGCTAGTGGGCGCAGCGAATCGGTCTTGTTCAACAGGAAGTTGAAACGAGATGATGCGCA
>JAGPDK010000412.1 GCA_018057605.1 Kofleriaceae bacterium
CGCGCAAGCAGTTGTATGCCGGTGGCAAGGTGAATGTCTCGTCGCATTTTCTGGTCGATCTCGACGGTACGATTTTTCGTCTGATGCCAGAGACCAAGATGGCGCGGCATTGTATTGGCCTCAATCATAATGCGGTCGGTATTGAAAATGTTGGCGACGAAGGCAAGACCCCACTCACCGATGCGCAAGTTGCCGCCAATATCGCATTGGTCCGGTACCTGACGGCTACGTACCCAACGATCACCCATTTGCTTGGGCATTTTGAAGTGATGAAATTTACCAACGAGCCATTGTTTGTTGAACTCGACCCTGTGTTTCGCAATGACAAGCCCGACCCGGGTCGGCGTTTTATGGGCATGGTCCGGGCTGGTTTGCGAGATCTGCAGCTTCGCGGCCTCCCGGCCGACGACAATGTAGGTACGCCCTAATTCGGATGTTCGGCAAAAATTCATCAGCCGGCGGTGCGCCGCACTGCTTG
Organism: Kofleriaceae bacterium; assembly: GCA_018057605.1. Classification (GTDB taxonomy): domain Bacteria; phylum Myxococcota_A; class Polyangia; order Haliangiales; family Haliangiaceae; genus JABFXX01. The sequence continues at coordinate 479 of JAGPDK010000412.1, forward strand.
CCTGGGTGATACTAGAGGCCGACATGCGCATCGGCGAAATACTTCTCGCAGATGGTCTGGTATCAAGCCAAGACCTTGAGCGGACGCTGCATAATCAGGCTCGCGGCGGACGCGATCGCTTGGTCTCGATGCTGGTCGCAGAAGGCATCTTGGATGCCGATGCGGCGGCGCGTTCGCTCAGTAAACTGCACGGTGTGCCGGCCGTGCTGCGCAAGCATTTCGCCGCTCGCGATCCAGCGCTCGCTGGTTTGCTGCAAGCTGAGCTGGCCTACGAGTATCAAGCGTTGCCCATTGCACGGACGCGTGATGGTGGCCTGGTAGTCTGTATGATGAATCCTCATCAGGCGAGCGTGGTGGCCGCGATTGCCAGCGTTACAGGTTTGGTGGTAGTGCCCGCGGTCGCGTGCGCGAACGTGCTGATGCGCATGATTACCGACGTGTACGGCGAAGATACCCACGGGTTCGATGTTGAAATGAATACCGACGTACACGATGCGCCGGTGGCGCCGCAGGGCGCCCCTGCCGCGGTGGCACCTGAGCTGTTTACGCTTGCGTTGCTCGACGACGATCGGGTGAGTCGTGATAGTTCGCAACATCGGATGAAGCCCGGTGTCGGCGCGAGCGCATCCGAGTTGATGCAATCGATACATGCAAAAAATACTGCCAATACAACGGGTGAAGTTCGAGCGATTCGCGTTGAGCCCGGGGCGAGCGTCGCGATGCCTTCGCTCACCGGGATCATCTTGCCGGCGACAAATGTTGTGGCACCACCAGCACCAGCACCGCTGCCGTTAGCGGATGCGACTGTCGCGATGGCCCGCGGTGTGACGCGTGATGCGGTTACGGAAATTTGTTTTGAGTACATCACGGGGCATTGGCTCAGTGCCGTCTTGTTCAATGTCAAAGAAGGCATGGCCTTGGGCCTGCGTGGCGTCGGAGGCAATGCAACGGCGAATGCGGTTGAAGCGCTGGCGTTTCCGCTGACTTCGCCGTCGGTGCTCAAACAAGTTGCAGACAATAAGCGTGCTGAACAAGCCAACGGCGGTGGCATCATAAATGAACGCTTGGCTCGGATTATCGGTAGTGATGCGATTACCGCAGTGCCGGTGCTGGTCGCTGGCAGGTTGTTGGGCTTGTTGGTTGCAGGTCCGGCACGTGGGGCTGCGAGTGCAGCAGATTTGTTGGGGTTAGCGACGGCGTTGGGGGAAAACTACGCAAGGATAATTCGGTCGGGGAAGGCGTAGCGTAGCGGGGTGAGGTAGTGGATCTTGATGGTTGGGTGGGGCCGTGTGAACGATCAGGCTCACGGTGGCTCCGGACGCTGCGCGGTGCTGCTTGCGCGACTGATTTGTCAGCGTCGGTGGGGTGGGTTGGTGCGGTTCATTTGAATTGGCGATAGTTGGTGTTGCGGGCGCAGCGCGGCAAGCCGAGCCCCACGGATACCGAACCACACAGGAAGCTCGATGGCTGCTTTTTCGAAGTGGCCGGATTCGATGTCGAAGTGCTAGAAACTTCCTGCTAGCGACAAACCACCACCGAATGTCCCAGCGGTCGGCGTGAGCGCAAGCCGATGTGAGTAGGTTGGCCGCGTGCGTTGGCGTTGCGACACCGAATCGGGAATGCGCAAGTCAGCGCGCAGTTTGCGATTGTAGGCTTCGGCGAGCGCGATGTTAGTTTCTGCGCTTTGGCCGGCGGTGCTCAAGTAGTAGCGCCCGAGCAAGGTACCTGTCAGCGTTATGCCCGCTCCAATACCGCTCCAAACCAAGTACTCGGGGAATTGGTCTTGTTGTGCTGGGTCTAGGTAATCCCTTGAGGGTTCGTCTCGGAAAATAGTGTAACCGCCATATGCAATCGCAGCTAGCCCGAGCGCGATACCGCCGTAAAAGAGAGTATTGCCCGTGCTGACTCGTGAATTGTACCGGTCAGCGAAATCGGGGCGGCCAACGACGCGGAAAAATTCGTCAGCGCTTAACTCCGTATGCAGAGGTCCGCGTACCGGCGTCCAACTCGTGGACATGCTAGCCCCGTATCGAGACGCGGTGATGAGCATCGTTCGCCCTGAATCGATCTTCTTTTCACGAAATTCACGAATCCGGCGATCAAGATCCGGATCGGCTGCGGCCTGCGGCGTCGCAACATTCGGTGTCACTGTTACAGTGGGCGTCGCTTGCGGCCGCACCCGCGCTACCATGTCCGCCACCACATGCGTGACGGTCGCTATTGCGGCTTCGGCGTCAGCTGGCAAATGCTCCGCTTTGCTGTACGCGACAATTTGGCCAGTTGATGTATCGAGCAACGACAACAAAAATTTGTCGCCGATGGCTTCGACCTGCAAGGTCAAGCCGAGCCGCGACAACAGCGTACCTTCCGTCGCTAGCTGCTCTGGAATTCGGTGCAGCAGCAGCCCCGCGTCAACGCGGGTGGGCTGACCAGGTTGCGCATGCACCAAAGTCGGCGCAGTCGTTGAACAAAATAGTGCCGCCAGCACACAAGAACCAAAACGTTGCAATTGCATGGTTACTTAGTGCGGTGGTTGCGGCGCTTTCGTCAAAAAAAGATTTAGAAAACGAAAAGCCTCTGATACTAACCCTGCGTGACGCCGCAAGAGCTTGCTGGGTTAGCCCAGACCGCCAAGCTTGATGCTGTGGCGCACCAGCAATTGCTGGTTGAGCTGTATAAGCTGGTGCGCAAACACCTGACGATGATGTTGGGTAGCGCCGCTGATTGCGAAGATGCCGTGCAGGAATCCATGCTTGCAATCCATCGTGCATTGCCAACGTTTCGCGGCGACGCCAACCCCAAAACGTGGGCACTCACCATCGCGACACGCATAGGAATCAAAGTGCGGTGCAAAGCAGGGCGCTACGTGCCAACCGACGGTGTCGGCATGGATGTCGCGTCGCCGTTTTCGAATCCCGCCGACTTGGCAGTGCTGCAGCGCGGGCTTGCGACGCTCGCGCCCAAAAAGCGCGATGCATTTGTGTTGATGGAATTGGTTGAGCTCTCGGCCAAAGAAGCGGCGCAAGTGCTCGGAACATTTGCAAATACCGCTGCTAGTCGACACCGCCACGCACGCGACGAACTGCAAACCTATTTTTCTTCGGGAAAGTTTGACGAATCCGCAGCGTTGCCGGCCCCTAAGGTAGGTCATGGCTGATCTCGCTCAGATCGTTGCCGCAGCGCGTGCTGTGCAAGTCGATGACGCGCATGCCGTGCAGTATGTGCAGCAATTGCGGCTACATGTGGCAAACGCGTCGGCGGTTGTACCGTCGCGATCTTGGTTGCCTTGGGCATTTGCGCTAGCCACAAGCACCGCCGCGGTGGTGTTCGCAGTGTTGTGGTTGCGCAGTCCCAGCGCAGCACCACCCTTGGGTGTGGCACAGCCCGTGTCGAGTCATCTTGCGTTGACAGCCCGACGACCCGCTCAGCCCGCGTCACCACTTCCACCCGCGCCGGCTTCGGCCCCCGTTGTCTTGCGGCTCGCTGGCGCTGCAGTGGTGGTGCAGCCAGGCGCACAAGTCTATGTCGTAGCCAACACTGCAACCACCTCAACACTGCATTTTACCCAAGGCGTCGCTTCGTTTCGCGGCGGTGCTGGTCATCTCGTGCGCGTGCAGCTAAGTGATGGCGAATTGTTGTTGCGTGCCGGCATCGCATCGATTGCAACCGACGCGAATGGAAGCGCCATTCGGCTCGAAGATGGCGGCGCCACGTTTACTGACACCGTCGGCCGCGTCCGACCATTGCCTGTTGGTCAGCAAGCGCGATTCGCAGCGTCATCGGAGCTGGCCGTTACACAATTGCGTGCGCTTACGTTCGATCTTCCGTTGCAGCAAACGGCAACAACCCAAGCCATCGTGCCCACCGCAAATCAAGGTAGTGCCACCGCTGATTCGGCAGTCGTCGAACAATGGCGCCTCGTGCGGTTGCTGCGTGGCCAAGGCAAGTTCGCTGGTGCGGCTGAGTTGGCGCACAAAATCGGCGTGCTGGGCGACGCAACGTGGTCACCGATCGCATTGTTAGAGGCCGCGCGGATCGAACTCGGGCCGTTATTGTCGTCGACGCAAGCCATCAAGACCTGTGATGAGCTGCTGCAAAAGTATCCTCAACACGCGCTTGCGCGGGAGGCCGCCGATATTCGTTGCCGCGCATTGACCGAACTGGGCCGCAGTAGTGAATGTCAAGTCGTGGCACCTTGACGTGCTGCGAAGCCATCGCAACTCAATCGAAGCGCTGCACGACCAGGTGATCTCGTAAGCGCGCTTTGCCTAGCCGCGATTGTCGCCAAGCGCGAGGGTTAGCGCGGTCACGCCGTTAACTTCGCTGCCGCACGCACCGCTGCGCGAAAGCGCCACGCCTAGCCGGGACACGGCGCGCAATCACGGGCGCTGGGGCAGTGGTTAATCTTTGGGTCGCACGCGGATGTACGGCAGCAAGACCACCCCGGCGAGGATGGCCATCCATTGAAACAATTTGAATACACCGTCCCAGCCATACGCTTGTTGCCATGCGACGAGGCCAAGTGCCTGCGCAACGGCACCGGCTGAACCAATGCCATTGACGACACCGCAGGCCAGGCCGGCCGCATCGGGGCCGCCGAGATCTTGGGCTGCCGCGCCGGAAATGACCGTGTCGCAAGCGAACAGGCAGGCGCCGACCAGCATGAGCAACGCAAATTGAGCTGCGGTACCGCTACCGGCATACTCGCGATACAGCACCAGTGCCCCGAACAACATAAATGCTGCAGCGCAGGCGACTAGGATGCGGCGACGGCCAAGTAGCCGGTCGGCAATGAGCCCGGCGAGAATCGCAAACGGAATGCCGCCGAGGTCGAAGGCAATGGAGAGCGTCGCTGATTCGGCTTTGCTGTAGCCCAAACTTTGGTTTAGATAAAATGGCATCCAGAACAAGAAGCCGTAGCGCATTAGCTTTAGCGCGAAGTAACACGTGCCAAACGCATAGGTCATGGGGTTGCGCATTAGCGCTCGCTTTGCGGCTTGTTGATCGGCATGCAA
>JAGPDK010000037.1:0-15343 GCA_018057605.1 Kofleriaceae bacterium
GTTGTCGTGGCTTCGATGACGTCAACGATCGCGCGGCCAGTGCTCTCGCCGGGCGGGTTGCGGCGATGACCACGACTTTGGTGCGCGGTCGGTAGTTCCGGTGGCCGTCGTCGGAGGTCCGTCGTCGGAGGTCCGAGTAAGTAACCAAAATTACTGAGCGTTTCGTGCGATTGGGCTTACGTGACTGGCATTGCGGACGCTCCCGTCCTTGCTGCGCGACTTTCAACTGGCAAGTCGCCGGCATTCAACCCACCGCGCGTGTATGAGCGCGTTTTTCTTGGCTCACTCTTTAGCCGTTCCTGGTTAGCAGTGAGAGTTTGCTAGCGCGTCGAAAACTCCACGCCCGCGGAGACTCCAAAACCGAGCTGAGGTTCGGTGCCGAGGTTGCCGCTGAATGAGCCCAAGCCCAACGTTAGTTCGGCTAGGCCCACGATGGCGATACGCGGCGCAACAACGACATGCAGGCCCCCGCCGGCGTGCAAGGGTACGATCAGGCCAGTGATATCGTCATCGGAGAACCGCGCTATGCCGAGGCCGATTGCAGCGCGGGCGAACGGCAGATATGGGCCTTCTTGATAAAAATAGCGTCGTACACCAAAAGATAGTTCCACCCCACTGCCGTCGAGCGCGCCATGTTCGCAGATGCGATCGTTGTTGCGATCTCGAAAACATGCGGCGCTGCTGGAACCAAAATTGAAAATCGCGCTGCCTTCAAACCAGTCTTGGCTGGCCAGCTGATACAAAAATCGGCCCGTGATTCGAGCACCTCCGACCGTGGAGCGGCCGCCAGCGGCAAGGCCAAGTTCGGCTGAAAATTCACGTTCGGCGATCGGCAACGTTGAGCTGGCTGGTGCTGCCATCTCGGCGGTGGTTGGCGTTGCAACGGGGGCAACAGGGGCGACAGGCGCGACGGGGGCGACGGGCTCGACGACCACCGGATCTGGAATCGTCGCCGGTGTCGGGGGCTCCAGTGGCACCGGAGTTGGGGGCATCGGTGGTGACGGCACTGGGGGTGCGCTAGGTTGCGACCAGCTGATACTGGCGCTTGCGCTGATCACGGCGACCACGCTCGCGCTGATTATTCGCCGTAACATGCCATCACCTTGGGTACATCTTTGCCGTCGAGTTCATCGCAGTACCAGCCGGTACCGAGAAATTGGCACTGGCCATCCGCGCTGCAGGGAAATAAGCAAATTCCGCCGTCACGATCGGCGCAAACGCTATCGCCGGGACAGTCGGTGTTTTGGGTGCAGCTGCGTGAACACATGCCGCCAGGGGTATTGCGGCTTGGCGCCAGACATCGCTGCTCGCATTCACCGACGACGTCGCAGCGGGCCCCGAGGGTACGGTCGACATCGCTGTCGGCGCACGCTGAGGCGCTGAGCGCTGCCAAACAGGCAACGAATAAATGCACTTTGCGCATGCCGCGACGCTAGGTCAGCTGATGGTGCGAAGCAATTTTTCTACCCGATTGACCATCGCGATTGCCGTTATTCGGTCAGGTGGGTTTGATTACGCCCAAGCGGCCACGGTGGTGCTAAGGAATTGTGCATAAACTACTGACCCTTCTTTGTGCCGATCCATCGCGACTGGCCGCGTTGCTCGTCAGTCCCGGTATCAGTGCCCGACGGGTATGCTCCTTCCTCGCGCCTTGCCATTCCCGTGGCTCGATCCAAATATTGGGTCAGTAATTCATTTACAAGTCCTAACGTTCGATTGCGTCGACCGCGGCATCACCGATGGCGCGTCGCAATTGTTTGATTCCGTCGGCACTGTTTTCACGTTGCGGATGAACACGATTGGTAAGCAGCGTCACATAGGCTTGCCGCGGCACATCGATCCAAAGCGATGTGCCCGTAAATCCAAGATGACCAAATCCTCCCTGGCGTGGCCAGCGATCACCTGCGTGGGAAACGCCCGGAGTTGACGAAGGCGTATCCCAGCCCATGCGCCACGAACCGCCTGCAATCGGCGCAAAAAACTGTTGGACGACATCACTGCGCCAGGCCCCGATCCTGGCACCATGTGGCGCAGCCAGCGTTTGCATGATCGCACGCGCAAAAATGCCGACATCGTCGACGGTGCCGAACAGGCCGGCATGGCCTAAAACGCCACCTGCGGCATGGCAGTTTTCATCATGGACTTGGCCCATGACTAGACCTCGGTACGGACAAAATTCCGTGGCTACGGCGACGATCGGTGCCGCCTGGGTACGTTGTAAATCGACGAAGCGTGCGGTCGGCAACTGCAAAGGTGCCGCTACCCAGCGGGCAAATAACTGATCTAGCGTTGCACCGGTGATGCGCTCAAGCACGGTGCCGAGCAGGATGTAGCCAAGATCGCTGTAGAGTTGTTGCCGCCGTGGCGGATAGGCCAATGCCGCACGGTGCGCGAGCTCGACGATGACGTGCCGTGGATCGCTGCCTTCGCGACGAAAGTGCTGGCTCCACAACTGCTGGTAAAACATTACATGACTGGCGCAGCCGGCACGGTGGCTCAGCAAGTCAGCAATGGTTGTCGGCCCCGCAAATCCCGCAAAAAAAGCGCCGACGGGCCAGGCCAAATTGAGCCAGCGTTGGCTGACCAACGCCATCGCGATCGCCGTCGTCGCCATCGGTTTGGTGAGTGACGCTAAATCAAACAAGGTAGTTGCATCGATGCGCGGCGGGGCTGGGCGCACCGCAGGATGCCAGCGCGTGCCTTGATGGTCGCGAAGCAAAAGCTGGTCGCCGCAAGCGATTTGCACGGCCGCCGCGCTGCCGAGGCCATTGGCAAGTGCCGAGCGGATCAAGGAACTTGGAACCACAGCGCTAAGAACATACCTGGTTGCCGGAAATTACGCACGGGGGGCGGCTCGTGTTACAGTGCGCTTCCTGTGACTCGATATGAGCTGCTCGACCGCATTGGGGTCGGCGGCATGGCAGAAATATTTCGCGGCAAAGCCGTGGCAGCTGGCGGCTTTGAAAAGCCAGTGGCGATTAAACGTATTTTGCCGCATTTGAGCGCGGATCAACGGTTCGTGGAGCTGCTGATCGCTGAAGCTAAAGTCCTGTCGCAACTGCGCCATCGCAACATCGTGCAGATCTTCGACGTCGGGCTGGGCGACGACGGCAAGTACTTTCTGGTGATGGAATTTGTCGACGGCAAAGACTTACTAGCCATCAAAACCGCCATGCAATCACGGCGCCAACGGTTACCGTTGGACATCGTGTTGCACATTGGTGCCGAGCTATGTGATGCGCTTGGCCACGCTCACGCGGCTAAAGGTGCCGACGGCTCGCCGATGAAGTTGGTCCATCGGGATATTTCGCCATCAAACATCCTGATCTCACGGGCCGGCGAGGTCAAGCTCACGGACTTTGGCATCGCGAAACGGGCCGAAGAACACACCGGCATTGGTGGCGTTCGCGGTAAGTTTGCCTACATCTCGCCTGAGCAGGCGCGTAATGAGCATCTCGATGCGCGCAGCGATGTATTTTCGGCCGCGATCTTGTTGTGGGAACTGCTCACTGGCCGCCCGTTGTTTTCAGCACTCACGGATCTCGATGCGCTGCGTGGTGTGCGCGACAGTGAAATTCCGTTGCCGTCGTCGGTCGATCCATCGTTGCCTGCGGAAGTGGATGCCATCATCATGACGGCGCTGGCAAAAGATCCAGCACGGCGTTACACTGGGGCGCTGCAGTTTGGCGCGAAACTGCGGACGTTGCGTTATAGTTTAAACGAAGCGAGCGGCGATCCAGCGGCCGAACTTGCGCGTGCGGTGGAGTTGGCGGCGTTGGTGCCAGCGGCGCCAACTGTTCGCAAAGCGCCACCGCGCGACGAATTTGATGTGGGCGAGGCTACGGTGATTCGCATTCGAACGGCGGACGCATTTGCGACCGGCGGGAACGATATTGCCGCGTTGTCGCGGGCGCGCCAAGTGATCGAACGTTTTGAAGAAGAAGAGACGCGGATGTCGCAGCTTGGGCCTGACGGCAAGCTGCATGCTGCCTCGCTCGGGGCCGGCAAGCCCGACGCCAATCGTACGGCGCTGATCGCGGCAGCACGCGGGTTTGCTGCGCCCGACGAAGAAACGCGAATGTCTGCACCAGCGAAACTCGAACGCGGTACGTCGGCGGGGTTGCCACCGCGAAACACCTTTTTTGGTGACGAGCGCACCGCGTTGGCACCGGCCGACGTCGTGGAAGAGTTGCGGGTCGCATCGGAAGCTGATGAGTTGGACGAGTCAGATTTGATCAACGAAGCGTCGACATCCGGCGCGCCAAAGTACCAAGACGTCGTGAGCGAGGCGGCGTCGCGTCGCGCTGCGTTGCCGCTGCCAAAAATTGCCAATCCGGCGGCCCTGGGCCCGGTGCCGACGAGCCCAGCCCCGACGAGCCCGGCGCCGATGAGCCCGGCGCCAGTATGGGCACCACCCCATGCGGTGATGGCGTATCGTTCCGCACCGCATGAGTTTAATCCACCTGCAATGCGCCCGCGCGCCGCTTCACCGACCCTGCGGGACGCGCATGCGCCGCACTATCGACCTGGGAATTTGCCGACGGTGGCAGGTTTTGATGATCGGCGTAAACGCAACAGCACGATCGTCTTTGCGTTGGTCGCAACGGCCATAATTGCGACGCTGGCGTTTGCGATCACGCGTGCGTTGATGCATCACCGACCGACCACGCCCGCGGTCAACCCGGTGCCCAAGTAGAGGAAAGTTGCGGCAGGCCAACTAGCACTTTTCGGCGTGGCAAAATCGAACAACCGCATTTCCGAGCTGTGGGCACTGCGCGTTTGCTTTTCGGACCAAGAGCTCGGAACCAAGTTCCGATCTTTGGTACTAGTAGCGTAAATCCACGCAGGAGTTGCCCGTGAGCCGCGATACCCGACCGCCGTATGACCCTTTGACTCGCCTCGCGACCATGGAGCAGCGCGCTGCTCTCGGTGGAGGGCAAGCTCGTATCGACAAACAACACGAAGCCGGCAAGTTAACCGCCCGCGAGCGCGTGGCCGCCTTTCTCGATGAAGGCAGCTTCGTCGAAATGGACAAATTTGTTACCCACCGCTGTGCTGACTTCGGCATGCAAGACCAAAAATTCCTTGGCGACGGTGTGGTCACCGGCTACGGCAATGTAGATGGCCGCACCGTGTGTGTGTTTGCGCAAGACTTCACCGTGTTTGGGGGGTCGTTGTCGGGCGCGTACGCGCAAAAGATTTGCAAAGTGATGGACCTTGCCACCAAAATTGGATGTCCGGTAGTCGGACTCAATGATTCCGGAGGCGCGCGGATTCAAGAAGGGGTTGAATCCCTGGCCGGCTATGCCGATATCTTCTTGCGCAATGTCATGTCGTCGGGCGTGGTGCCACAATTGTCGGCGATCATGGGGCCGTGCGCCGGCGGCGCGGTGTATTCGCCCGCGATTACCGATTTTATTTTAATGGTGGATCGTACGTCGTACATGTTCATCACCGGCCCCGAAGTAATCAAGACCGTGACCCATGAGGAGGTCACCAAAGAGCAGCTTGGCGGTGCAATGACCCACGCTGCCAAGTCCGGGGTTTCGCATTTTACTGAGGAAGATGAGCTGGCGTGCATCGCGCGGTTACGCGAGTTGTTGTCGTTCATGCCAAGCAATAATCATGAAGATCCACCGGTGCGGCCGTGTGCTGACCCAGCTAATCGTGAAAATGTGGCACTCGATAGTGTGGTGCCGCTGGAGTCGAACAAACCGTACGACATCAAAAAGATCATCACCGGCATCGTCGACGAAGGCCACTTTGTCGAAGTGCACAAAGACTACGCAAAAAATATTGTCGTCGGTTTTGCCCGCTTTGAAGGCCGCTCAGTCGGCATCGTAGCCAACCAGCCGTCGCACTTGGCCGGTTGTCTCGATATCGATGCATCGGTTAAAGCGGCGCGCTTTGTACGGTTTTGCGATTGCTTCAATATTCCGTTGGTGACGTTGGTGGATGTCCCTGGATTTTTGCCAGGCACCGCGCAGGAGTACGGCGGCATCATCAAACATGGTGCCAAGTTGCTGTACGCATTTGCCGAAGCCACCGTGCCCAAAGTCACCCTGATTACCCGTAAAGCCTACGGTGGTGCTTATGACGTGATGGCATCGAAGCACATTCGCGCTGATATCAACCTGGCGTATCCGTCGGCAGAAATTGCCGTGATGGGCTCCGACGGTGCCGTCAATATTATTCATCGCACCGAACTCGACAAAATCACCGACGAAACCGAGCGCGCTACTGCCCGCGCCCAATTTACCGCCGACTATCGCGAAGCCTTTGCCAACCCCTACAAAGCCGCATCATTGGGCTACATCGACGAGATCGTGCGACCAAGTGAATCGCGCGCTGCGATTTGCCGGGCGTTACGAACGTTGCGCAACAAGCGGCAGAGCAACTTGCCACGCAAACACGGCAATATTCCGCTGTAGCCTGCCGCCGCGTGTGCCGCGCTGTAAAGTTTCCACGACTTCACACGTGGTTGACTTTTGACTTGAGAACATTCGCTACCCGAGCGCGATGCGCCGCGAGCGAAATGCCTTGTCCCTGTGCGATGGCGGATTCACCTTGCATTGAAAGTTTCAAAATGGCGAAGGCGCGTTGGGCTTCGTCGTCTGTACTCGAATCAATCAGCACAGCAGTTGCGCCCACGTTTTGCGTACAGCCAACTGGTGACTCGGGGGTGTCCGCTGGCGCGAGCGGCTCAACCACATCTGGCTTCAATGGGGTGATTGCCACCGCTTGCTCGAACTTCATAGCACTACAGTATTCTTGAACGCAGTGCCGAGCAATCGCGGTATTGGAACTCGCACGCCACCCTTACTACTGCGAAAGTTGCCCTATCACGATTACTCCGCAGGCTGCGCTCTCGGCTCGCGCAATCGCTGCAGTGCGGTTCCGTGTTGGCGACGCTGTGGCTATTTGAAAGCTGCGGATAAACGATTGCAGCGTGGCGCCATTGATCGCAAATGCAACGTTCTCAAACTCGGTAAGGTCCTTCGTGCGGCTGACGATGACACCGATAGCATCGCCTCTTTCGTTCACGAGCGCGCCGCCTGAGTTGCCATGCTGTACCGGTACGCTGATCTGCAGACGACGGCTGTCTTTGAGCCCGCTCAATCCGCTTATTGACCCTTCTGTAAATTTTGCATCTGAACCTAATAACTGAATTTCGGGGAATCCTACTGTGAAAACGTTTTCACCGAGCCTGGGGGCTATGCTGTTCACCAATAGCGCTGCAGGTATTGATGGCGTAGTATTAATTGTTTGAAGCACTGCCAAATCGTCATCGAGCGATTCGGCGACAACCTTTGCTTTGTACTGCAATTTCGATTTTGCACTCCAAATCGTAACGTCAACAGCGCCGTTCACCACATGTTGATTGGTTACTGCAAGCCCGGTAGACGAAATCCAGAAGCAACTGCCCGTACTTATGAGGTTATCTGGCACCACCGCGGAGGGTGTTGGCGAATTCTTCGGTTGTTCTGCAATGTGTTTCTTTTGTTGTTCCGCAAACTGTACCCGCGTTTCACAACGTTTCAATCCCGCCTCAACGGAAGGCCGTCGTTCGTCTAGTGACGTCGCGACTGCCAAATAGCCTTGGAAATGTATGATTGCTTCTCGGCAGCGTTCAAGCTTTTCGAGCGAAGTTGCCATTGAACTTCGGCTGCAGATTCTGCCCACTGCACACGTTTTGCCTTCTTGGAAATATGGGATACGCAACCTGAACCGCCCACGGTCAGCACGGCTAGCAGCCATAGTCGTTTCACTTTGCTCCGCACAATTGCAGTGGACTCGAAGATTGGCGCCGCGGTCAAGGTACTTAGCCTCAACCTTGTTATGCAAAAACGTTTTAAGCTGCCGGTACGCGCTAAAAATTGAGTCGGAAAATATTTCGAAATATCGAAATATTTTGTGCTAGGTTCAGTAGAAGGACCTGGTTTATGAGCGTCGCCGCCACACAGATTTCTCAGTCGCGTGAACGAATCGCAAGCAAAGTGCGTGCGCTGCGGGTCGCACGTGGGTGGACGCTGCAAGAGCTTGCGAAGGAGCTCGGGGTGTCGTTGAGTCGGCTCAGCGAAGTTGAGCGGGGCGATGGCTCGTTTACGGCGGAACAATTGTTGGTGTTGCTGCGCATCTTTAATGTGCCCGTGAGCGAGTTTGCAACACCCGAGAAAACCGAATACGCCACACAGTTGCAAAATGCACTTGCGTACCTCGGTGCAGGACGGTTGCGTGAAAGCGCCGTCGTTACGCCGAGCGAAGCGCTTTACAAAGCGCATGCAGCGATTCGCGAAACGTTGTTGGCTGGCACCTCACGGCAAATTGCATCGCTGCCTGCGGTACTGGTGCGTAACATTGAGCGCATCGCGTTGGCGCGGTTGCATGCTGAGTTCGCGCAATTGGGGTATCAAGCACGGTTTGGCTGGTTGCTTGACCATGCAATTGCCGCACTGGATGAAGTGATTCCGCAACACGCGACACGTGTTGAGCTGAAAGGTGCACGATTGCGATTGCGCATCGCAGCTCAACGTATGCGTCCACTAACGGCGGGTGAAGCCGTGGATGACGTGTTGGATAACACCATTCGAAGTGAGCGAAGTTTAGAGCTGGCGCGCAAATCGTCGTCAGATATTTCACGCAAATGGAATGTCATTACGAGTTTGCAGCCCGCCGATTTTGTCGCGGCGCTCAGGAGCGATCTTGCAATCGATAAGTGATTTCTTCGCTGAACTTGACCATGCGTGGGGCGACGAGGCGGTGCCTGTAATCTTGCCTTTGTTTGGTGCAGGAGCTTTGGTTCTGCAGACCGCGTACTACCGGGCGACCAAAGACAGTGACATTTTTGAAACGTTGCAGCACACCGCGAGTATCAAGTCGCGCTTACAACAGCTTGCTGGTCGGGACGCCGTTTTACACCGAAGGCATCGAATGTATTTGGAGTTCGTGCCGAACGGAATACCGTTCTTTCCACGCGAACCATTGTGGCATCCGGTGCCGCTACGACTGCGCTGGCTCCGCATTCAGGCATTGGACATCACGGATGTGGAGGTAAGCAAACTTGCGCGGTTTCATGCGGACGATCGGCAAGACATCGATGAGATGGTTCAGCGTGGCCTGGTTAGCCATACGCGGTTGTATGAGCGTTTTGTTGACGCTGTACACGAGCGCAGCATGGATGCGCGAGCAGATCAGTTGCCCGCCTACGTTGACCGGTTTCATACCGTTGAGCGCGATATGTTTGGCACTGAGGAATCGGAGATTGAGCTGCCATCGTGGATTTGAGGTGATTGATATTTTTATGGCACTCAGGCCGCCACAAGACTTTTCTCAGTCGAGTTGGGACGAAACCGCAGAGCAATCTGCCACGCAAACACGGCAATATTCCGTTATAGCGGAAGGATGCTGGTCGCGGTGGGCATACCGTGTGGGATTTTGCCGGGTTTCGTAACTCGGCGCACATCGCACCCCGGAGTTATGCGCAGAACTGGCCGCCAGGCCCAAACCTACGGTAGCGTGCGGTCTCAATCTTTACGTGGGGACTTGCGATGAAAAAAATCTTGGGCTTTTTAGTTTTCGGTCTATTGGCGAGCAGCGGTTGTGGTGGCGACAGCGTTGCGCTGGCTGACTTTGATACCGAAGCCGAAGCGGCGTTGTGTGCAAATGCCGTGAAGTGTGGTCAGTACACGACCGAGGCTGAATGTAAAAAGTACGTTGATCTCAACCTCGCGCAATTGACCGCCACGGTCGGTGCGAACAAAGCAACCTACGATGCTGATAAGGCCAGCGACTGCCTCGATGCGCTGCGCAATCAAAGCTGCTCAAGCTCGGCCGAGAGTAATCGTGAAGCGCCAGCAGCGTGCAACGATTTTGTCAAAGGTAAAACCGCCGCGGGCGGCGCATGTACCGATGGCACGCAGTGCACGTCGGGTTCATGCAAGGTTACGAGCTCGGATGCCGCGTGCGCTGCCGGCACTTGTAGCCCTGACCCAGTGGCGGCTGGCGGATCATGCGCAGATGCTCAGTGCCAAAATGGGCTGTACTGCACCGAAGCTAATCTGTGTGCTGCCTTGTTGCCAAACGGCGCAATGTGCTTTTCTTCGAGTGATTGCGCGTATGGCTCGTCGTGTTTCGGCGAACCAGGCGTTTGCACGACCACCGCGGCGACTGGTACATCGTGTGCCGCGGCCGATTGTGACAAGGTTGGCGATCAATGCGACAGCGCGACGATGACTTGTAAAGCGCTCGGCAAAGATGGCGACGCTTGTGCCGCAGGTTTCGCTGGCTTTTTTGCTTGTATCAACCCACTGTTCTGCGACCAAACCGCGCTGAAATGTGCACCTCGTCCAGCGCTCGGCGCGACTTGTTCGTTTGTGTGCGAAGCCGGTGGGTTCTGCAACCAAACCTCGAAAAAATGCGAAGCCGTCAAAACCGATGGCGCAGTTTGTACCGGTGACTCACAGTGTGTTTCGAGTAATTGCGAAATTGCTTCAGGCGCTCAGATGGGCACCTGCAAAACCGCAACCGTTTGTAACTAACTAGGCTGGGCGCCGCGGTCGCGTAGATCGCGCATCGCGCGCACCGCTGATGGTTCGATGCCGTAGTGGGTGCCACAGGCATCGCAGCGCACGTCGAGCATGTCACCATGGATGATGGTGCGCAGTTCGTCATCGTCGAGAGTTAAAATGCCCATGATGACGCGTGATTCGCTGCAGGTGCAGCCAAAGCGTAGCTCGCTGTGGGCTAGTTCTTCGTGGGCAAGCCCCAAGAACATGGCCGCAATAATGTCGCGGGCGTGGTCGGCGCTGCGTAGAATGTCATCAAAGGCCGGCAGCAGTTCGAGGTTTGCCACCAACGCTGCGGTGGCTTCAGGCGTGGCTTCAGGCAACACTTGAATGAGATAACCGCCGACGCGGGCGAAGCTGCCGTCGCTGCGATGCGCTGCAACCGCGACCATCGTGACCGATTGCTCTGATTGGTGCATGTACTGCATGATGGCGGTGCCGGTATCAAGATCGTCTGGCATTGCGATGATGCCTTGGTGCAATTGCCCGGTTGGCAAGGTGTAGTTCACTTGCAGCAGGGTAGTTTTGTTGCCTGGCGCGATGCTGACGATGCCGCGGTTGCTGCCATCGGGCAGCGCATCGGCGATTAACGTGTTGTTGTCGCGTTGTTTCCAAATGATTTGGACCCGGCGCGCTGGCTGGGTGGTTTCACGGACAATGGCCGCTGCAACGATCAGTTCGGCGAGTTGCACGCCGGCGTCGCCCCACTGCGCTTGCGCTGCAATCGCTGCGTCGGCGGTTCGGGTGGCGATCACTGCAACGATGCGAAACGCACCATCCGTGGTCATAGCGCGGACCACATGGTCACCAGTTGCAGCATTGGAAGTAGACACGGTGGGGTCGATTACCACTGCTCAACTACGTCGCGCCACTGACGGGAGTCGAAATCGCCTGGGCATCGTGCGATGATCAGTCATGGCCTTCATGCTGCGCCGGTATTTTGAAACCTTGGTTCGTACTGCGCCGGTGGCCGAAGTCACGCGCACCGCCACCGAGGACGATCCGCGCAGCGTTGGGCTGGAGCCTGGCGTGGTGGCAGATATTTGGTCGGCCGCAGCCCAGACCTACATGGCTGGGTTGTACCCGGCGATGGCCTTGTGTGTGCGCCGACGAGGCAAGGTGATTATCGATCGGGCCATCGGCCATGCCCGAGGCAATGCGCCGCACGATCCGCTCAATGCACCGCGTGTTCAAGCCACACCGGCGACGCTGTTCAATTTGTTTTCGGCGTCAAAGATGGTGACGGCCATGTTGGTGCACTTGTGCAGCCAACGCGGCTTGTTACATTTTGATGATCGCGTCGTCGATTATTTGCCGGAGTTTGGCCAACACGGCAAACACCGGATGACAATTCGCCATGTGTTGACGCATCGCGCTGGCATTCCGCATATTCCGCGTGAGTTTGCGGACTTGAGTTTGATCGAACATCCTGACCAGATTTTGCAAATTCTTGCCGCGCAAAAGCCGTTGTGGCGGCCGGGGCGGCGCTTGGCGTACCACGCGCTGACCGGGGGCTACGTGTTGGCGCCGATCGTCGAGCGGTTGTTAGGTAAACCGATTCGCCAAGTGCTGCACGACGAAATTTTGGCGCCGTTGGGTTTTGCAACTTTCAATTATGGCATTGCGCCGGAGCGCGTCGGAGAAGTTGCGGTCAATGCGTTCACCGGGCCGGCAGTGCTGCCAGGTGTGTCGAATCTGATGCGCCGCGCGTTGAGCGTTGACTTCAATGAAGCGGTGCGGATTTCGAATGATCCACGGTATCTCACGGGGGTTGTGCCAGCGGGTAATATCATCGGCACGGCCAATGAAGCGAGCCGGTTTATGCAGCTGCTGCTCAACGGTGGCGAACTCGACGGTGTGCGGATTTTTGAACCAAAGACAATCACGCGGGCCACGATGGAGTCGAGCTATCACGAGATCGATCTCACCATGGGTGCGCCGGTGAACTACAGCATGGGCTTTATGTTGGGGGCGCGGTTAGCGAGCGTGTACGGGCTGGGCACGCAACAGGCATTCGGTCATATGGGTTTCACCAACATCTTTGTCTACGCTGACCCGAGTCGGGATTTGGCAGTGGCCTTGATGACCAGTGGCAAGCCTGCGTTTTCGATTGGCTTGGCGCGGACGTTGATGCTGATGCAAACGATCGCACGGCGGGTGCCACGCGATGGCCGAGGTCCGTTGCTGCGGTAGTTATTGCCATTAGTGTAGTGGCGTGGTGGCTACGTGGTTGGTTTGGTGGCGAAGTCGACCAAGGCTTCGATGTGGAAATGGTCGTGATGTGATCTGGGGTCGTTCTTTGGCGAGAGCACGGTGCGAAATCCATGACTTTCGTTGAGTGTTTGTTCGACGGCAAGTAACAGTGCATCGGCTTTTTTGTAGTCGGTGCCAACTACGGCCACCCGACCGGCGTCGTCGACGATGGAATAGATATCCATGGCCATGCCCAAGGCGTGGCGGCTCAGCATGTTTTTGGTTTTGCCGCCGGTGCGCACGTTGGTGTAGCCGTAGATTCGGCTGAACCGAACTTCGCGTACGCCGAGCGCATATAGTTTTTCGCTGTGTTGCACTAAGGCCGCAGCGAGATGGCAATCCATGATGAACGGTGGTTTGCGAAAAATCGAAACATAACGGACGCCAGCGATGTCGAGGTTGGTGAGCTCGATTGGTGTCGGCACGCGGTCATGCGGTGCAGCGTGGGTGAAGTCAATGGCCGCATCGGTCAGGCCGGCTTTGCAGGCGGTACCAGCAGCTTGCATTGCTGCGTTTGGTGGCCAGACAAACCCTTTGGGCATGTTGGCAATCGCGCCAACAGCGCTGGCCTTGAGCTTGCGTTTGACCCTACGTTTGACGTTGCCTTTGACGTTGGCAGTCCTTTCAACTCGGGCGGTCACGGCCGGGGCTGTGCGCTTGCGTCGATCGGCAGCAACCGCCGGTGCGGTGACCGTTGAAACAAACGCTGCGGCGACCAGCATGGCCGTGATGTGTTTCACGTAGACACAGTACTACGTTGCGCCCGGATCTGCCGTAGTCTCTCCCCATGGAATTCGAGCAATTGGAAGCCTTGGCATTTGGTTCCGATCGCAGCCCGCAAGCTGCACAATTGGTGCGCGGCACACCGGACTACGACTACTTCACCTGTTTGCGCTTGCAACAGCGCGGCGAGTTTGCACAAGCGCAACGTATCATCGACGGTTGGGCCGCCAGTCACGGCGAAGATGATCTGCTCAATCGCTTGCAGCAGCGACAATTACTCGCACGCTGGCATGCGGCACCAACCGATGCGGCCTTAGCGCGTGAAGTTGCCGACCTGCTCAATATTGATCACACCCATGAACCGCAGGACCGAGTGGCCGACGCCGCTTTGCCAAGCAGCCTCGATAACCAAACGCTGTCGCCAAAGGTTTTGTTGACCGGCCTGGTGCTTGAAGATCGCACCTTAGCGACAGCCACCGACTATGCGTTGCCGCGGTTGCTCGATCACAAACTCACCCAGGCTCAGCGCCAAACGATGCTCGACCGCTTGGGGCCAAGCCAAACGATGGCCGTGGTCGATATCGTTGTCGAGGATGTCCAGCGCCATGGCCTCGGCAGTTTCGGTGGCCGGCCGATGCATAACTTGTTGAGTCGTGCGCAACTCGATGAAGTGGCGCGGCGGATTGTTGGCCTGGCCGCAAGTTTACCGTGGTGGTGTGCACGGTGGATGCGCATGCGACCGCCGTCGTTCGTGCAGTGGTCGGCGCGGAGTGCTGCGCGCAGCGAGTATCTAATCGCGGTGTATCAAGACATGGCGACGTTGCCGGAGCCATTTCGAATCGTCAAATTTTGGGCATTGGCGCACTTGTTGGCGGAAGAATTGTTGCATGGCCGACGACACGATCAATGGTTTCTTGAATACGTAGATCTGCGCAACGCCGACCTGGCGCTGGAGCGCAAGCACCCCGACGACGGTAGTCGCCGCGCCAACGTGCAACAAGCAGCGACCGCGCTTGGGTTAGAAGCCTACGTCAGCGTCGATATCGTGGGCGTATACCTGGCGGCGTACGTTGCAAACAACGGCTCAGTGCCGGCTGCGGTTGCTGCGCGTTTTGATCGGGCGTGGCTGGAGCGTTGTTTGGCCGAGCAGCGTTTGTTGGCTGGTAAAAGCCAAAGCGACGCCGATGCGGTGTTGCTAGGCGCGAGCGCGGTTGCGGCATTAGCAGCGCAAACTGTGCTCGAAGTGTGCCCGCATAATCCGGTTACGTATGCGGCTGATGCAGCGGTGACCGTAGATGTTGATGTGAAAAATATTGATCGAGTTACGGTCAAGGCGTATCGGATCGATCCGGTGGCATACTTTGCTGCAACTGGGCGAGCCGTTGGCATTGACCTTGACCTCGACGGGATTACGGCGAGTTATGAGCGTATTGAAACTATTTCGCGCCCGCCGATCGAACGGGTGCGGCGTAGTTTTGCAGTGCCGCCGTGTACCCGACCAGGCACGTATATCGTTGAGTTTATCGGCGGTGGTATTGCAAGTCGCACGCTGATTCATAAAGGCCGCTTGCGTTGCGTAACGCGGCCAAGTTGCGCGGGCACTGTTATCACGGTGTTTGATCAAGCGGGCCAACCCGGAGCGCACGAGCGCACGCTCGAAGCGGGGCCCGAAAATGGAGCGCACGAGCGCACGCTCGAAGCGGGGCCCGAAAATGGAGCGCACGAGCGCACGCTCGAAGCGGGGCCCGAAAATGGAGCGCACGAGCGCACGCTCGAAGCGGGGCCCGAAAATGGAGCGCACG
>JAGPDK010000037.1:15443-19095 GCA_018057605.1 Kofleriaceae bacterium
AGCGCACGCTCGAAGCGGGGCCGTCCCGTTTATGGTTAGCAGGCCGCGAGTTTGTTGCCGACGCGCACGGTGAAATTGTGGTGCCGCTGACCGCTGGCCATCAGCACCAAACCGGGTTGCTGGTTGCGGGCGAACTAGCGACGGTAGTAGAGGTGCCGTTGTACGGCGAATCGATCGAGCTGCTGGCGCCGATGGTGATTGCACGTGAACATTTGGGCGCAGGCAGCCGCGTGCGCGCCATCGCCGATGTTGCATTGCGCATCGCAGGTGTGCCGGCCTCGCTACAACTTTTGCGCAATGTACGCTGGGAAGTTACGCTGCGCGCCGTCGACGGCACGGTGACAACCAAGGCTGAGCCGTTGCTACTCAGCGATAGCGCGGCGGCGGTGTTGGAGTGGAAGCTACCGGAAGATATTACGTCGATTGAAGTTGCAATTGCCGCGACCTGTACTCGGCAAACTGATGGCGGTACTGAAACATTACGCACCTCGACGGTCATTGCCTTGCCTGCGCCACCAATCGATGCTGCACCCGCAAGTGATCCGATTGCTGAATTGTTTCTCATGCGCCACGCCCAAGGTGCGGCGCTGTGTTGTCTGGGCCGCAACGGTGAACCAGTGGTTGGGCGGCCGGTAGTTCTGCGTATCCAGCACCGATTTAGCAGCACCCTGCTCATGGTTACGCTGCAAACCGATCAGCGTGGCGAAGTTCAACTTGGCGCGCTCGACGACGTGGTAAGTTTGTCGGCCAGCGTTGGCGAGGTAACGCAGCAATGGAGCGTGGCGCAGCCACAACTTGCGCTTACGTCGCGGGCTGGGCGCGCGGACCGGCCGTTGGTAATACCAGTGCAACACGGCAGCTTCGACGAGTACGCGTTTGCAACGCAGCTTGCGTTCGCAACCTTGGTCGAAGTACGCGGCGCAGTGGTAGTGCGCCACATAACGGCCGCACCGGTGTGGCATGAAGGCGCGATCCGCTTGCCGTTGTTAGCGGCGGGCGACTACCGCTTCACGATGCCGGGCCTTGGCCGGGTCGAGCTGTTGGTGTTGCCCGAAGCGACGTTGAGTTATGGCAACCATTTATGTGCGACGGATGTTGTCGTAGTGCAACCGTTGTTGCCCCCTCGGGTTACTGTCGTCGAGCTTGCAAATCAACGGCTGCGGGTGCGGCTGGTTGGCGTTGATGCGGCGACGACAGTGCACCTGCTGGCCACGCAATTCGCGATGGCACTTACCGACGAGACGACCCGACGTATCGCCGGTTTGAGTACGACGCAAACTACCCAGCCGCAAGCCCAGGTGATCAATGGTCGGGATCTAGGCGATGAAGTTCGCTACGTGTTTGATCGTAAACACGCGGTGCGGCGCCCAGGCCCGCTGCTCGACAAACCATCGTTATTGCTGCATCCATGGGCCCGTCAGGCGACCGTGACCAACACCATGACCGCGTCGTTTGGTGCTGCAATGTCGGCACCAGCACCAGCGCCGAGCATGCGGTCGATGCGGAAAATGGCGAAAGAAGCCCCCGAGCCGCCGGCCCAAGCGCTGAGTAATTACAGCTTCGTGGCAAGTAACGGCAGTGTGGTTGCGAATGTGCCATTACAACGCGACGCCGATAGCGATGAATCGCGCGCATGGTTCGATATTGATCTTGCGCTGGTCGTGGGGGCGTCGTTGCGCATTGTGATTTGTGATAGCCGCGGTCGGGTTGCGCACGATGTGTATCGTCCAACCCAAACGCTGCAAACCCGCGACGTACGCTTGCAGTTGGCAATTGCGCCTGAGCGTCACGTGGCTGAGCGTCGGAAGATCGACATTCTGCAGCCGGGCCAGCCGTTGGTTGTCCGTGATCTTGCAACCGCCAAACTGCGCGCGGTTGAAACCGTCGACAAGCTGTACGGTTATTTGGTCGCGTTGAGCGATACTTCGGTGGCAACGGGACTAGGCGAATTCAGTTTTGTAACAAGCTGGCACACATTAACCACGGCCGCTAAATTGGACCTGTACCAGCGATTTGCTTGTCACGAACTGCATCTGTTTGTGTTTTTCAAAGATGTCGGATTTTTTGAATCCGTGGTGGCACCGGCGTTAGCGAACAAACGGCGTAAGACGTTTGTTGATGAGTGGCTGCTCCAGCTACCGTTGCAAACGTATCTTGCACCCGGGCGGTTTGCTCAGCTCAATGCCTGTGAACGTGCGTTGTTGGCGTACCGGGTCAGCAACCAACGTGGCATTGCGCGAGTGTTAACCGACGACATTCATGCCCAAGGCCGTGATCGCAGCGAGCCGCGCCGGGTCGCCGCGATGTTGCTTGGTGCTGCGATGGATGACGATGCGGCATTGGCCGGGTTGCAACGGGCTGCGCATGACAGCCAGCTTGCCGCAGTCGGTGGCATGATGCTCAGCGAGATCCAAGCTGACTACGATGACAGCAGCGACGACGAGATGCTGAGCGAAAGCAAAGATGAATACGCGCCGGAAAGTCCCAAGGCGAAACGGGCTTCAGCGTCGAGAGGTGGCGGCGGGCCGGGCGGGCCACCGCAGATGGACCGTGATCGTGAGCGCCGCGAACAAGCACCGGCGATATTTCAAGTGCTCGACAAAACCCAAGAATGGGCCGAGAGCAATTGGTGGCACAAGCGGCCCAATGAAAGTGCGGGCCTCATCGTGGCAAACAGTTTTTGGCAGGCACTTGCGACTTGCGCTCCTGAACAGCTGCGATCGTTTCTCCACGCCGATGTTGGGCTATGTGTCGATTCGTTTGCCGCTGCACTGTGTGCGCTGGCTCTAAGTGATTTGCCATTTTCGACCACAGCGCTTGGCTACGCTGAAAGTCAAGGCGATGTCGCCGTAACCTCGGTGGCGCCCGCGCTGTTGGCCTCGGCCCAGTTGCTCACCAGCGAGTTGGTTGCGCCGGCCAAAATTGTACTGGTGCAAAATTATCTGCAAGCCAACCAGCGCAGCGTTTGGCGCGATGGTGAATCGCACGAGTTGTATGTTGAGGGTGATTTGATGGTGGGGGTCCCCTACGTGGTGCAAGCCGTAGTTTCCAATGCGAGTGCGCAACCGGTCCGCGGCGAAGTGTTGATGCAGGTGCCGCGTGGCGCAATCACCTTGGGCGCGGGCGGTGCCACGATGCGCCACCCGCTCGACTTGGCGCCGTATACGACGACAACATTTGAAAGTGTTTTCTACTTTCCTGCGGCTGGTGCGTGGTCGCATTTTCCTGCGCATGCAACCGCGGGCGGCGAAGTACTAGGCGCAGCGCTGCCGCGGGTGCTGCAGGTTGTGCCTTATGCCGCACAATTCAACGCTGACAATTGGGATGATGTTGCCAACCGGGTGGCGTTACCGGCGCTGCTCGAGTATTTGCGAACCCGGGCGCTGGGGCCGAGCCAAGACTTGGATGCGTTGGCCTGGCGGTTGCGTGAGCGAGCTGCGTACGACGCAATCCTAGCGGCACTTGAGGAGCGCTGTCGCTTTGACGATGTGCTGTGGGGCTACGCATTGTTACATGGCGATGCGCCGCGCGGCCTGCAATTGTTGCAACACCGTCGGTTTGTTGATGCTACCGAGCCCGACGTGGGGCCGGCATTTGCTGAAGCCGAACTCATGGATGATGAAGATCTTGCGGTCTATGAACATCTTGAATT
>JAGPDK010000038.1 GCA_018057605.1 Kofleriaceae bacterium
GCGTTGCGCAATGCCAAAACTGCCGCGCCAGAACGGCGCGACGGTGTGGCCCTCGGTAGTGGTGCCTTCAGCGAAATTGAGCACCGAAATGCCTTGGTTCAATAACCTCGCGATGCGCCGCAACGCAGCCGCGCGCTGCAACGCGTCGCTGCGGTCGATAAATGTAACGCCGAGCTGTTTCGCGAGCAGGCCGATGATGGGCCAATCTGCAACTTCAAGTTTGGCCATTGGCACCGCTGGACACAACGGCAAGATCGCCAAGGCATCGAGATAGCTGACGTGATTGCACACCAACAGCGCTGGCATGCGCGGAAGCTCACCGGCCACCCGCACGCGCAGGCCCTGACTGCGGGCGATCATGCCGAGGGTGGCAGCTAAGCGATGCGCTCCATCGCGCGCATCTTTGATCGGTTTGTTGCGCGTGTTGCCAAGTTGGGCTAACGCATGAAACATACCGCGCGCCATGTGCTTGCCACCAGTGGCGAATTTGGCCAACGAACTTGCTTGCATCATAGTTAGACGAGCCCCACGCCAGTTGCATAGTTGGATCGAACGCCGCTGTGTAGAACGTTGGCGATGAGGATCGGCGAAGCCGATGTCAGGACGTCGTTGTTTGGTACATCGTCGTCGGCAACATCCGAGTTTTGATCGCGCTGGCTAGTGTCGTTGGACAACAACCCAAGGCGTTCATAACGTCCGCGCCGTGCTTCTACCTCGTGCCGTTCAAGCTTCGACACGATGCGCCGATCACCGGGACCGTAAAAATCATGGACCACGCCAGCTTCGGTAGCGCCAAGCATTGCGTGCAATGCGCGTGCTGCATCGTTGTCGGGCTTGACCGTGAACCAACAGGTTTCAACATCGGGTAGCACCGCACGCAGGAAACCTGCGAGCAGCAACAGAGTTACGCGCGTGCGCTGAAACTCTGGTACTACGCCGAGGGTGGTGCAATACGCTTCACGACCACGCACGAAACACAGCAAATAACCAACCGGGCGCCCATCCGCTAAGGCCACGAAGCACGTCTCGGAAAAGAACTCAGTGCAAAGCCGTAAATAGTACGGGCAAGGCAAGGCTTCTCCGTCGGCTCCAAAGATTTCGGCTTCAAGTTGCTGGAGCGCGCTAAAGTCTGAGCTGTGCAGTTCACGAACATGGTAGCGAGGCGCAAGTCCGGGTTTCATCGTGTGTTGTCACCATGCATGGCCTTGGTGTCGCGGCGATGGCGGCGCGGTGCACAGTGCGCAAATTGCAGGTGACAAAAGCGCGATGGTGCCGCGTGGCGAGCGCATGGTGGGCCGCCTTGGCTAATCCCAGGGGCCTAGCGTGGGCGCTTGGAATGGCTCCCGAACATGAAATTTTATGTTTAAATTCGATGGCTTAGGTCTACATCTCTGACTCGATCGCAAGGTCCGAATCGTCCAAATACGTGTTTGGTGCTTGGGCCGTGCAGCAGTTTGGATTAGTGTCCGCGCGTGGCAAAGCTCTACTTTCGATACGGCACGATGGACTCGGCGAAATCGATGAATCTGCTTGCGGTGGCGCACAACTACCGCAAACAAGGCAAACAAGTCTTGCTGCTCAAGCCTCGGCTCGACGTGCGCTTTGGTGCAAGCAAAATTTCGTCACGCAGCGGGCTCGAAGCCGAGGCCGACATGATGATCGACGAAAACTCATCGCTCGATCCCGCGGATTTTCGCGGCATCGATTGCATCCTGGTCGATGAAGCGCAGTTTTTATCGCCCAGCATCATTGAAGATTTGCGGCGGATCACCTGGGATCCGGGCGTGCCGGTGATTTGTTACGGCCTGCGCACCGATTTCAAAACTCGTTTGTTTCCTGGTGCACAACGCTTGATGGAGCTGGCCGACCGTATCGAAGAAGTAAAAGTTACTTGTCAATACTGCGCCAAAAAAGCCATCTGCAATCTGCGCTTGAGCAACGGCTCGCCAACGCTGGATGGCCCGCAGATTCAACTTGGCGCCGACGAGCAATACGTGCCGGTATGTTGGGGCCATTACGACGAAGCTACCCGCGATATCGAAACACGATCGTCGACGGCGACGGTTCAGTAGGTTGGCTTATCCCACCGACTTAGTTCAGATCAGCGCGATGATCGCGCCAGTCTTTGAATAGGGCGGTAAATCGCGGATCTTTGAACAACGGTGCGAGATCAGGATC
Organism: Kofleriaceae bacterium; assembly: GCA_018057605.1. Classification (GTDB taxonomy): domain Bacteria; phylum Myxococcota_A; class Polyangia; order Haliangiales; family Haliangiaceae; genus JABFXX01. The sequence continues at coordinate 2,179 of JAGPDK010000038.1, forward strand.
GGTTTCCATCTTTTCGATGTGCTCGTAGTCGGCGGCAATCGCCAAGCTGAGCAATTCAAGCGCGCGATCGGCATTGCCTAACGCCGCGAATGCACACGCTGCCGAGTGAAACATGTACGGATTCTCGTCGCCGTAGGCTAACCCGCCCTCGGCGATTTCCGCGGCCGTGGTGAAGTCGCCCAAGGCGTGAGCGTGGATACAGGCATTGTTCCAGGCCATCGCAAATGCGGCCCGGGCTTCACTGTTGCCGGGTGGTGGTGGTGGCAGCTCAATGATGCGTTGTAAGATCTTCAAGGCAGTGGTGCGTTCAAGGCCAAAACTTGCGTTGTAAAGATGCGGTACCAAGGACGTGTGTGGCGGCAACATTGGCAAGATGTGGGTTAACAATCCGGGCGCGTGTTTGGCAGTTTCGATTACCAACTCGGTGAGATTCTCGTCGGTCGATGCTGCAATGGTGGATGCGTTGAGCAGTTGCAGGAGTGGCATTGGAGTGCCGGCGGGGGCGTCCGTCGGTATATCGGTGAGTGCTTCGGGGGCAACTTGCGCGGTTTCAATGACCGTCAGCAAGCGCACTTCATCGTCAGTCGTAGCCAAGGCAACTTGAAAGGCTTCGGCAAACCGGCGTTGCCGAATCAACACGATGGCCAGGTAGCCACTAGCGTTTGACAATTCGTCCCATTGCAGTGCTCGGCGCAGCAAGGTCTCGGCTAGCGCTGCGGCAACCGCGTCGTTGGGGTCACGATGCAGCGCAACTTCGATGAGCATGCCGGCGAGTTCACGTTTGGTCCAGATACTTTGGCTCACTGCCCAGGCCAAAGCGGCTTCGTGGCCATGGCGCTGCAAGCGTTCTTCAAACGGATTGCCGGCCAGCACAAACGGTCGATTGTCATCGGCCGATGCTTTAGCTTTTTCGGCTTCATCAGCCGAATCAAATCGGGCCCACATGATCGGCGTGATTTCGGCGAGGCGCGCGATGATCCACATCAAGAAGTGAACTTGATCGGCAGCGGTCGCGGGTACCCGCAAGCGCTCAACCCACAGTAGTGCGGAACGATGGGCGCGGTCGTGCACAACATCGGCGCGGCGAAATGGCTCAAAAGTTTCGCTTCGCTCATCTTGGTACGCTGATAGCCATAGTGCGAACATGGCATTGATTACAGTATCTTCGCCGGCCAAAGCATGCCCCGAAAGTTTGATGGCAACGCCGAAATCTTCTGGGTCGTATTGGTCGAGAATTTCTGGATAACGTTCCAGTGGAAACGTTACCGAATATTCCAACGGTGGTAACCCGCTGCGCCAGCGGCTTTCAACAATTTCAATTTCGCCGTCATCATCATCGTCGTCATCGTTGCCGGTCATGTCATCGAGCGCGAGTGGATCGCCACTGGCTTCAGACCACAGCGTTGGTGGTTGGTCGGGTGCGTCGGGGGCGCGAAACAAGATCCGTATGGAATCGCCGGCCTCAGGTTCGTTGGCGTCATCGGAGGCGCCGGCTGCGGTGATTGCGCGCTCGGTGGCCAGCGTTGCCGTAGGTAGGTCGGCCGCCGGGTCGGCGGTACTAAGGCGAGATTTAACTGGTGCTGGCAGCACGCTAATTGATGGGCCGAGCTGCGGTTTGGTCGCGGTGGCGCGTGATGGTGCTTGTGATGCTGGAGGTTCGTCGGCGGTTTCGTCCTCGGCTTCGTCCTCGGCTTCGTCCTCGGTTTCGTCGGCGGTTTCGTCGGCGGCTTCGTCGGCGGCTTCGTCCTCGGCTTCGTCCTCGTCTTCGTCTTCGGCTTCGTCTTCGGCTTCGTCTTCGGCTTCGTCCTCGTCCTCGTCCTCGTCCTCGTCCTCGTCCTCGTCTTCATCATCGTTCATCGAAATCCACGCTGAACTATCAACGCCGGTTTCAACTTTTAGGAACCACGCTGCGACGATTTCAAATTTGGCTGCAGCATGTTCTAAGGCTTGGCGCTGCGCGACTAATTCACCTGTGCTCGGCGGCATCCACGGCGCTGCCATGAGCTCGCGTGGTTCATCTTGGTGACTGGTTTCTCCGTCGGCCTCGGCCTCGCCTACCGCTTCGGATTGTTGCGATCCGGCAAGCGTCGCTGGAGCATCGATTTCCACTGGTTCGGTGACGCCACCAACGGCTAACATGTTCCAAAGTTGGCGTTGCAGATCAGCGCTGAGCTTGACGCGACAGCGTACCACCACGATCCCGCGGGCCAGGTCGTTCCGCCGTGCTTCGAGTCCAAAAACTTCCACGTTGCTCTACGCTAAACGGCATTGCCTCAGGCGGCAAGTGGCGCAGGCGTCGATCCAGCAAAGCATTGTTCCGTGGTAGCGACGGTAATGCAGCCCTTGACAACAAGGTTGGCTAGCTAGCGCTGGGCGATGAAAATCTGGCCGTCGCAGCTGTACACGATGGCCATGGCATCGTGACTAAAGTCGGCATCAGAGGTGTCGGTGCAACCAAAGTTCAATGCGGTCGCAGCGCCGTAATCAATCGCATTGGCTGCGCGAACAGCGTGCATAAGTAAAATTCCACCTGTGCCATTCCGTACACTAAAAATGATTTCGCGTTCATCGAACGACACCGTCGGGTACTCTGCGTCGGTTGCAAATTGTTGCGACAGGATGTTCGAGCTTACAAACTTTACACTACGGCTGGCGCGCTTCATGATGCGCAATTTGCCATTTTCAAGGAGGTACAGCGTTAGGCCGTCGGGCGACATATCAAAACCTGTGAACGAAGTGCTGACGGCCAGAGTCTCATTTTGCCAAACACCAGGGCCGTTGCCGCGTTGCCGTTGATAGACGCCAAATCCACTTCGGTTGGATGCGTACGCCAGTAGTTGATCATCGGCGGTTAGGGCGGCATCGAAATCCCCTTGCGGGCTGCCAAAGTTGGGCGGTACGGCTGCTGGATAGGTAGATTCGACGCGGGAGGATACTACTAGCGCGGCCGGCGTACCGACGGTGGTAAACCAAAGTTCACCACCGTCGGACGACAGCGTAGGGTCTACCCCCGAAAGGCCAAGTGCCATCGGGTTACGGAAAGGTAGTTGAACGCGCAGGTCCGCGGCCCGTGCATCAGCTGCGTCTTGTGTCGACGCCTGAGGTTCTTGAAACACCAGGTGGCAGCTCGCAAGAGACGCTACCATCCATGTAAGGTTGCTTAGTCGATTTCGCACTGCATCGACAGCGTACAATAACCCGCCTTGGGATCCCATTGTTCCATACGGGACTATGTTCTAGCGTATGCGAGAAGCAATATGAATATTGCCGTCGCATGTGTACACCACGGTGTTATTGTCGTTGCTAAAATTGGCGTCAGCGAACGAAGTTGAACAAGGCTCGCCGACTTGGAATGCGGTGGGATTTTCATAGCGTAGGCCGTCCGCCGAGAGTCGTGCATGAACTATGCGGCCGCCAGCCGCGGGGTCATTGAACAAAATTTCGCTTTCATTGGAAGATACCGAAACATCCCTTGGTTTGGTCGCGGGTAACGGGATTGTTTTTGATAAGGTAAACCGTTCAGTAGCTGTAGCGTGCGTGTAGATCAGTAAATTAGTGCCGTCGATGACATAGAGCCTCAGGCCATCTTGCGACATATCGAGCCCGGCAAATGAATCATTGAGTTGAATCAAACTTTCGCTAATAGCAGAGAACGTGGATTCAAACGGCGGTCGCTGTGCCAGGTAGACTTTTTTGGCTGCATTTCCGATAGATGCAAACGCCATAAGTTCACCGTTCGCAGTTAATGCTGGATGGCCCTCGTCGCCGTTCAAAACTACACTAGCTTGTCGCGGCTCGTCGAAGTATGGCATTCCGGCAGCGGATTGCTTTGCTGATTGCAAATCTTTCGACATGGCCTGCACCACGTACCAGAGTTCGTTTAGGTCAGCGCCGAACGTTGGATCGCCACCTTGAAGTCCGGTGTCCTTCGCGTTGCCGAACACGGGGCTGGGCACAATAGTTCCATCGGGCGTAATGGTGCCATCATTTGGTATGGACCCATCGATCGTGGTGCTCGCATCGGATCCGGTGGCATTGTTCGAAGTAAACACCAGATTGCAGCCTGGCAAACTAGCCATTCCAACGAGCCATGCCGCCAAGGTGCATCGACGAAACCAAAGACTACTCACGGCAAAAAGAGTACCGCAATTCGGCAGCGAAAAAACCAGGCTTGGCCGAACCGTGCTCAACACTCGATAATGTTCACGGCCAAACCGCCGCGCGCGGTTTCTTTGTATTTTGAACTCATATCGGCGCCGGTGCGCCACATCGTCTTAATAACTTTATCGAGCGAGACTTTGTGCGTGCCGTCACCTTGTAAGGCCAGGCGGGCGGCGTTAATGGCTTTGACTGAGCCCATCGCGTTGCGCTCAATGCATGGCACTTGGACCAAGCCGCCAATTGGGTCGCAGGTCAGGCCCAAATTATGTTCCATGCCAATCTCGGCGGCGTTTTCCACTTGGGCTGGGGTGCCGCCCATGACTTCGGTCAATGCACCTGCAGCCATCGAACAAGCCACGCCGACTTCACCTTGGCAACCAACTTCGGCGCCACTGATCGATGCGTTCTTTTTGTACAAGGCTGCGATCGCTGCAGCCGTTAGCAAGAATCTGATCGTACCTTCGTCGTCGGCATTGGGCACAAAGCGACGATAATACATCAGGACTGCTGGGATGATACCCGCCGCTCCATTGGTTGGTGCGGTCACGACGCGGCCGGCCGCCGCGTTCTCTTCATTGACCGCCAGCGCAAACAAATTAACCCAATCCATAATTACCAATGGATCTCCGCCAGCGCCACGTGCATCACTTTTGAGTCGGCGATGCAGCGCGACGGCGCGGCGCTTCACTTTGAGGCCACCTGGCAAGATGCCTTCGCGTTCACAGCCACGCTTCACACACGCTTCCATGGCATGCCAAATTTGTAACAACCGTTGGCGCACTTCGGCTTCGGGCATGTGCGCGCACTCGTTAGCTAACATCAGCGTCGAGATACTCATGCCGTGGGTTGCGGCGTTGGCTAACAATTCTTCGCCGGTGTTAAACGGGTACGGTACATCGACTTTTTCCGCTGGGATGCTGCCATCGGCCGGAGCGCCAGTGTCATCAATGACAAATCCGCCACCTACTGAATAGTAGGTGCGATCGAGGACCACGCCACCGTCGCTGTTCAACGCCGAAAACCGCATGCCGTTGGAATGCAAGGGCAATTTTTTTAGCCGATGAAAGATAAGTTGGGTTTCGAGGTTGAAGGCTATGTCGCGGCCACCGACCAAGGTGATGCGTTGTGCTTGCGCGATGGCATCGATGCGTTTGTCGACGGAATCGATATCGACGGTGGCAGGCTCTTCGCCTTGCAGCCCCAAGATCACGGCGCGGTCCGTGCCGTGGCCACGCCCGGTGTGGCCGAGACTGCCAAATAACTCAACGCGCACCGACGTCACTACCAGCCCGTCGCCAGCTTGCTGCACGGCTTCGGCAAAGCGCTTGGCTGCGCGCATTGGTCCTACGGTATGAGAACTCGACGGCCCGATGCCAATTTTGAAAATGTCGAATGAACTAATGTGCATGGCGGGGTTGCCGACATGTTGCCATGGCCATGGTGATTACGCAGTGCTTCGGCGTGAAGGAAAATGCGGAATCGCTGCGAACGCAGTGCGTTAAAATAGAATGCGGGTGCGGATATTGGTCGATAATGCGGCTATTGCATTGCGCACTTCGCGCGACACATCTTGGTCGAGATCCATGATCAGGTAGCCGATGTCGGCGTCGGTGGCTAACAACTGTGCTCGAATGTTGGCGTTCATATCGAATACAATCTTGTTGATGTCGCGCAACACGCCGGGCACATTTTGGTGCACGTTGAGAATGCGGTGCGCGCCCGGTGCATTCGGTAACTCGACCGTCGGGAAATTCACGCTGCCTGCGGTCGAGCCCGAGTTGACGAATTTCATCAATGCGCTGGAAACCTCACGGCCGATAGATTCTTGGGCTTCTTCGGTGGAGCCGCCGATGTGCGGGGTCAGCACAACGTTAGGTAGGCCGCATAACGGTGAGACAAAACCGTCGCTGTTGCCTTCGGGTTCTTCTGGATACACATCGACCGCAGCACCGCCGATGTGGCCCGCCTTGATGGCGGCGGCCAACGCGTCGATGACGACCACCGTACCGCGGCTAGCGTTGAGCAAACACGCGCCCATTTTCATGGCAGCGAGTTCGTCGGGGCCAACCATATTTTTTGTTTGCGGTGTTTCCGGCACATGAATAGTGACGAAATCAGCGACGGTTAGCAAATCGCTCAGCTTGGCGACGGGTTGATTATTGCCCATCGGTAGTCGCGCGGCGACGTCGAAAAATACCACGCGCATGCCAAACGACTCGGCCAACACGCCGACTTGCGATCCGATATGGCCGTACCCGATGATGCCCAGTGTACGACCACGAATTTCGTGGCTGCCAACCGCAACCTTGCGCCACTTGCCTTCATGAACTTCACGTGAGCGATCGCCAAGATGGCGGGCGAGCATTACGATTTCGGCAATGATCAATTCCGCAACGCTGCGGGTATTGGAAAATGGTGCGTTGAACACTGGCACACCACATTGCGCTGCACGGCGTAGCGCAATTTGATTGGTGCCAATACAGAATGCACCGACGGTGAGTAAGCGTTTGCCGGCGTCGAGCACGGCTGGCGTTACTTGGGTTTTGCTGCGAATGCCCAGCACATGGATATCGCGCACCCGCTCGATTAATTCGGCTTCCGGTAATGCACCTTTGATGGTTTCAACCGCGAAGCCTTCGGCTGCAAACGCTTGGGCTGCGACCGGATGCACGCCTTCGAGCAAGAGCACTTTGATCTCGCTTTTTGGAAACGATGTCTCACTCATGTGGGCGCACCCTAGCGCATTTTGAAGCGACTTCTCGTATGCTGCGGAGGTAAAATATGAGCAACCCAACCACCAACATCCGCGGCGAATTTGAAGTGGCACTTGAGCCGTTGTTGCTCAATCACAACAACGGGCCCCTGTTGAGCCGACGCGCCATTGATAAAACCTTTCGCGGTGCGCTCAATGCTACAAGCACCGGCGAGATGCTGGCTGCGCGGACCAGTCAGGCTGATTCTGCTGGCTATGTCGCGATGGAACGTGTGGTGGGCACGTTGGCGGGCCGGATTGGTAGTTTTGTGCTGCAACACAGCAGCACCATGGATCGCGGCGAGCCAACGCAGTCGATAACCGTGGTGCCCGACTCGGGTACCGATGGCTTGGTGGGCCTCACCGGTTCGATGACGGTGGATATCGCCGACGGTAAGCATTTTTATAATTTTAGTTACGCGTTGCCGGCGTAGCGTCCGATAGCAGGTGTGCGCCAGGTACTGGCCGCGCCGGCTACAGCGTTACGCCCGGTGCAAACGTATCGCAGTCTTGCAATTTGCCTGAAGCCAACCCAACTTTGACCCACTTGACACGCTGTGCCGACGAGCCGTGGGTGAAGGTCTCGGCGTTCGGCTTAACGCCAGCTTGTTTTTGCAGCCGGTCATCGCCGATCGATTGTGCCGCGGCGATGGCTTCTTCAAGGTCGCCAATTTCCAAGATGCCGCGCTGGTTGGCGTAAAAGCCCCAAACCCCGGCGTAACAATCGGCTTGCAGTTCTTGCATCACTGAGAGCAAATTCTTGGGCTGGTTGAGGCGCCGCACTTTTTCTTCTACGCCGAGGACATTTTGAATGTGATGGCCCACTTCATGCGCTAACACGTAGGCTTGGGCAAAATCACCTGGTGCGCCGAGCCGTTTAGCGAGTACTTGATAAAACGAGAAGTCGATGTAGGCCTTTTCGTCGGTTGGGCAATAAAATGGCCCGATTTCCGCCGACGACAAACCACAGCCGGTGTCGACGGCTTCGGTGAAGATCACCAGTTTGGCGCGACGGTACTGCAAGTTGTTTTGCGCAAACACCTTGGTGTAGGTGTCTTGAATATCGGTCATCGTGCGCTGCACAAACAACTTGAGTGCCGCGTCGGGGTCGCTGGCGGGGTCGATCGGTGCTGCATTCGGCGTCGCAGGTGCGCTGGTGCCACCCTGATTGCCACCGCCTCCGTTACTGCCAAACAAGCCACTGATGTTGACCCCGAACACCTGCGCGACTAGCGCTACAACGATGGCGACGGCTATGCCGCCGCCACCGAGCTTGAGGGCGCCACCACCACTGGCTCGGCCGCGTGCAGGGCCAGCGCGGCGTCGGTCTTCGACGTCACTTTGCTCAATCCGCGCGTTGTCGTCGTACTTCATGCACGGATACTACCTGGCATTTGTCATGGGTCAACTGGCCTGGCAGCGGCCGGCAACTCAATGAGAGATTGCTCGGGTACTGGAACGATTACTACTTGCCCAACGATTTCATCGCGGTGACCAGCTTAGCGGCGCTGACGCCGCTGCTGATCATGCATTTGCCCATGCGTTGGGCTGATTGGACTGCTTCGCCTTGGTCGCCCGTGGCGTCTTTGTTTTTGCCTGCAAATGTTATAAAGGCTTCAAGCACGGCATCACCACAGGCCGCGTCTTTGCAAGCACAGGCTTGGTCTGCAAACTTCGCGATATCTTTGGTGACATCTTTTTTGCAGCCAGTAAATGCTGCGGTCAAACCAAACACGGCAACTGCAAGAATTGTTGATTTCATGGCAGAAATGCTATCACGGTTACTGTCGCGGTCAGGCATCTCATGGTCTCAGCCTGCAGCAAATTCGATCAGTTCACGATAGCTTGTAAGTTATGTCAGCGGCCTTTGTGCATTCGAGTGCGGTTATCGACCCTGGGGCGCAGCTTGCCGACGATGTCCGCATTTGGCATTTTGTCCATGTATGCGCAGGTGCGCAAATTGGGCTTGCCACGTCGGTGGGCCAAGGCTGTTACATTGGCAATGTCCAGATCGGTGCCGGCTGCAAAATCCAGAACAACGTTTCGATTTACGACGGGGTCAGTGTGGCCGACGATGTTTTCCTCGGACCATCGTGTGTCTTCACCAATGTGCAGCACCCACGGGCCCAGGTTAGTCGCAAACATTGCTACGCCACAACGCGGGTTGACCATGGTGCATCAGTTGGTGCAAATGCCACTATCGTATGCGGCGCGCACGGCATCGTGATAGGCGCGTATGCGTTCATCGCCGCCGGAGCGGTGGTCACCCATGATGTGCCACCGCATGCGATCGTCGTCGGTGTGCCAGCTCGGCAGGTGGGCTGGGCCTGTGTATGCGGCGAGCGGATTGATATCAATGAGCCACTGCATTGCCAGCGTTGCACGGCAGCGTATGAACTCGTTGATGGTGCGCTCCGTCAGGTGTAGGGCACCGGTAAACAGCAACGGTCAATGTTCGATCCATGCCAACCGCGCTCATGCACGCGCAGGCTCCGAGTCGGCCGCTCCGGAGCGGCTGTGAGGCGACCGTTCATCTGACTCGGCAGACACCAACACACAACAAGGCATCATGCGTTGGTTGTGTAGCTGCGGCTGGGGCGCGGCGTAGGTTAGCAAGCCATGCTGCACTTTCGTCGCTAACCGGCGCGGCTTGGGCCGTTGCGGCATAGCCTGGTTGCGTTGTGCCACGCGGGTAGCGGTTGCGCAGTATTTCGTTTGGTCCGGTTTCCGGACGATTCACGGGCCGCGCACTGGTGGCTGGGTCGCGCGCAATACGTTGCAGCAAGCGGCTGACTAAGCGCAGCAAATGCTTTGGGGTGATTTCGATGAGGCCGTCGGCACACAAACGATGGATATCGATCTTTACGACTGCCGCCGCAGCTCCGGCACTGGCTTGCACGAGTTGGCGCGCTACGTTGGCCGGCAGCGCAGGCCGTTCATAACCGTGCCGCAGCACCGTAGCTAATGTGCTGTCGAGTTCACAGCAGGCCAACAGCCATAAAAGGTCAAGTTCAGGTTGGGGGAGCGATAGCTTGCGGGCCAAATCATCGAGCGTCGAGATTTGTGGTGCCGAGCATGCTAGGCGTTGATAAATGTCGCTGCACATTTCGGTTGCCCGTCCGCTCGGCGTGTTGTGTGCGAGTTGGTTAAAACATTGACGCGCCCATAGATTGCGGTCGTTGTGTAATTCCTGCACGGATTGGTAGCCGTTGTTAAGCATGGCGCGGCTATCGGTCGCACTGTCTCAGTGGTTGTGGGGGATTTTATAAGCGCATGGAATCAATAACGATTATGTGCAGAGATCGGCTTGGAGCGAAGCCCCGGCCCCGACGACTCGTCGCCAAAAGGAGCTGTTGCATTCGGCCTGGCAGTGGTAGAGATCGGCCATGAAAATGCGAGTATCAAAACTGTTTCCGGTTCTTGTCTTGGCGGCCGCGTGTGGCGATAGCAGGATTGGCGTTGATGCGCGAGTCAGGATCGATGCGCCGAGGTTCGATGGCAATATCGTCGATGGTCGCGTTGACGGCGGCGTCGATGGCGGTCTGCTTGATGCCGCCAACCCGGATGCACCGTTGAGCACGGTTACGCGGGTGTGGGTGATGGGTGATCTAGCCGTCAACAACGAACTGCGCGCTGGGACATTTACCGACGGTGATACCCTGCCGGTAACGCCGACGTTGATTCCCGCAACAGGGAATCTCTCGAGCAATGGCAAAAGTTTTGATGCCAGCGCCAACGGCACCAAGATCGCGTACATCGCCGATAGCACCGTCGCTGGGCGCTTCGATTTATTTCTCGCCAACGCTGATGGTTCAAATCCGGTGACCGTGCTTGAGGCACCAACCGGCGTGATTCTATCGAGTGTGTTGTTTTCCCCTGACGGCACCAAGATTGCGTACCTTGCCGATCCTGCGCTTCCCGGCATGAAAGATTTGTTCATGGTGCCGGCAACGGCCAATGCCACACCGGTCCAGCTCAGCCCGGCGCGCGTCACCAACCTCGCCACGCTCGATGTTGCGTCGAGTTTTGTTTGGTCGGCAAATTCAAAATACATCGGCTACATCGCCGAAATTGCCGCCGATACTTTCAACGAAGCGTTGGTCGTCGACACCAGCGTCGCAACGCCGGTGTCGGCGTTTGTCATTCCACGCACCGACATCGCGACCCAAACCGCCGGTGGCTTGCAAGGCACCAGTGGCTTTGCTGCCTTTGACAACGCGGGCCATGTGTTTTTCCGAGCCAAACTCGCGGACGCCGGTCAGTTCATCTTGTACCGGGCCAACGTCGACGGTACCGCGCGTGCAGCGCAGACGTTTGCGCCAGCTCGGGGCGATGCTTCCATTGCAGATTTTGGTGCCTTCGCGACCACGGCCGACGGCACCAAGATGGTGTTTGCGGTTGATGCTCCAACCTTGGGCACCTATCAACTCTACAGCGTCACGCTTGCGACTCCAACCCCAGTGAAAATGACGGCCGCGACTAATGCGAACACCGAGCCTGCGTTCAATATTCCGCTAATGATTTCGCCTGATGGTACCAAAGTGGCGTTTGCCGCAGACTATGAGAGTAACGGCGATTTTGAACCGCACGTCGCCAAGCTCGACGGCACCGGCGATCTTCGCTTAGCTGATGTGACGGTGATGAGCACCGACACCGAAGCCCTGGCTTGGACACGTGACGGTTCGGCGGTCTATTGCCAAGGTGATCTGTTGGTTAACAACGACACCCGGATCTTCCGCTTAGCGGCAAACACGGCGGATCAAGCGTTGATTGGCGCGTTGGCTGGTATGCCGGCGGTAAGCGCAGACGTCGAGTTTGTGTTTACGGTTCCAAAACCGTAAGCCGTGCTACGGCATCTCGTCGAGAGATGCACAATGAATCGCAAACACATGGCCAGTAATGCTGATGGCCTCGCCTAAGGTAGCGTTGATATCAAACGCGACGTAGAGATCGGTAGCGACGAAGCTGCCGGTGATGGCGCTGAGTGACACCGCGGTGGACCGCACAATTGGCGACATGGACAGTGTGCCGATGAAGTCCAAATACGAAACTTTGGCGGTCAGGTTGTTGGTCGGCAGGGTGCGGCTGGTGACCGGAATCGCTGAGACGATGGCGGTTTGGCGCGGTGTCGGTGAATTCATCGTCGGGCAGGTGGCATCGCCGCCTTGATGGAGCTCGATGCGCACAGATGTCGGGTCGGCGTTGCTGCCGTTGTAACCATAAAACGCGCGGTCAAATGCGACGGAATCGAGGCCTTTGCCGGCTTTGGCAGTAAGCGTGCGGCATGCACCGGTGCACGCACTGGTCACGGCATCAACGGTTGCGTCGAGCACAGTCGCGTCGAGCACGGCCGCGTCAGGAGTTTTCGACGACGAATCACTACAGGCCGGCACTACCAAGGCAACAACGACAAGCGCGCGCATGCGCCATGGTACGGCGAATCACGCGACGATAACAAGCGTGCATTCGACATGGATGCCTGCTGCTAACTAACGTTCGGCGGTCTCGTGCATCCGGATCATGATGGACATACTGCTGGCGTTGGCGGGCTGCACTTCAATAGTGGCCCGTTTGGTCTTGAATTGCAGGATGGGTGCGCCAGCGTGGTTGCGAATCAATGTGCCAGGACCCAGGGCCCGTTCAATTTCTTGGAGTAGTTGCGCGCGCCGTGTTGGGTTGCCGTCAAACCCGATCACGGTTTCCGCCGCCACCACGTTGACTGCTTGATCATCGAGATAGAGGTCGGTCATAGCCGGCCAATCGGGGGTGTTGGCAATGAATTCGGCGCTTTCAAGATCAGCTAGGTTGATATCAGGTTTACCGATGCCGTCGGCCAAACGTTGCACCACGTGTTGCAGTTGTGCGACGCCCGCGATGTGGAGTTCTGTGTCGCTTAAACGATAGCGCTCATCGCCGGCTTGCCAGTACGCGACACCTTCAACCAATGCCACGCGCTTGTTCCAACAGGCCGAAAATTCCTCGCGGCGTTGTTCGCCAATTGGTTCTTCGCCGCGATCAAAATAAACTAACGATTGCACTTTGCCAGCGCTCATTTGTACGGCGAGCGTCAATCCAGAAACCCCTGCGTCGAGGACCAACTGGTTCGGCATATCGCCGTCGTCCATCGGCTGGTCAGGCGCTAGGCGCCGCGCTGCAGCCAGCGCAGCTTGTTGGCTTTGGCCGATGGTAAAGAATTTTCCGCTTCCAAGATGCGTCGGGGTTCGCCCAACTACATCACAGTTGGCAGTTGCGTACTTGCCAGTGCCAATCGTGTTAATGCCTTCGAGCGCGCCGATTCTTTTGATAGGGCTAATGTCGAAGCGCCATTGACTGCTGGTTATCCGGTGGGTTGCGATGATGCGCATCGCAGCGTTAGAGTAGCGCAACGCCAACCCGTGTTCGACGCTGCGTTCGAGGATACCAGGTTGCCATTTGCGGTCAGCTTGATCGATGATGGTGGTGTCAACGTCGTAGCGAACGCCATCGGCTGGCGGGCCGCCAGTCATCACGACTAAGCGAGTAACGATACCTTCATCGTTGCTGTAGAAACCAATTTCGACAATGTGGTTGCGATCGATGAGAAGCGTGAACGGCACAACATAGGTCGAGTCATCGATTTCACTAAAGCGCCACCAGTTGATGGATTCGTCATCGGGCACAAAAATTTCTTTGCCATATTCGGTCAACAATTCGTCGTTGCTGCGGCCGATCATGCGTATGGCTCGCGACAATTCGATATTCATCAGGTTCTGTGGTGTGATCCTGCGTATCGCAGCTTCGGGCGTCGGCTCAGCCGCGTCGATGCTGGGTGTGGTAATGCCTGCATCAGTTTGGCTGGCAGAAATCGGTGCGGATGTTGTTGTGCCGTAGCGCTTGTACAGCGTGAGGCCACCGACCACGACTGCAAATGCGCCCACGCCCGCGATCAAAGGATTGGTTGTGCCCAAAGACGATGCCATGGCGCGACGCTAGCATGTAGGCACCACCTGCGGCGGAAATAGTACGCCGCCGCAGCGGCTATTTACCGACTCGAGTGCGAGTCATGGCGACGTAGGCTGGTGCTGCATCACCGACGATGAAGCGGCGACCCAAGCGGGCTGCGACTGCGGCGGTGGTGCCCGAGCCACTAAAGGGGTCAACCACCAATTGGCCTTTTTCACTGGAGGCTAGAATCAAGCGTTCGATCAAGGCTTCAGGTTTTTGGGTGGGGTGCATCAGTTTTTCGCTGGTGCCATTGCACAGCACCGGCACTTCAATGACATCGCGTGGCTTGGCACCTAACGGGTGTGGTTGCCACGTATCGCGCCGGCCGCTGGCGGCATATTGCGACGACACGGCTTGAATGCGATCGGGATACTTGGTGGTGTGGCCATTGTACGGAATCCGGACATCATCCACGGCAATGCGCACTTGCTTGGTCGCGCGCAGATGCAAAATTGATTCATGCGAACGGCCCCAGTCGCGGCCGAGGTTGGCCTTGTTTCTGTAGTACCAGATAAGCCATTTGCAGCCGGCAAAGCGCCGTGCACTTTTGGCTTTAACGTCGGCGAGAATCTCGGAAAAGCCACAGACATAGGCGGAGCCATGTGGCGCGAGCACGCGCGCAACTTCAGCTAGCCATAGATCGCACCAAGCGGTGTAGGCTTCGATCGATTCAAACGTATCCCACTCGGCTTTGGCAATTGCATAGGGTGGGTCGGTGACAACCACATCGACGCTGCCAGCTGGTAAAGCGCTGAGCAACTGCATGGCATCGGCTAGCCAAATTTCGCCGCGTTTATCGCGCTGCGCAAGGTAGGGCGCTTGGGCGGTTTTGCTTGTACCGGCGCGCCGCTTGGCCGCTGCCTGCAAATCAGGCGGCACTTCCGGTTCGCGCGTTATGCGAGGAGGACGTTTAGGCACAGCGGTCACATGCTACGGCGCGCATCGGTGGATGTACTAGTTGTTACGGCCGATAAAACTGTTTGAGCGAAGCCCACAGTTCAAGCGGGTCGAAGCCCAACAACCCAAACGGATGGGCGCCGGATTCTTTCATGGCGGTTTGGGCGCGTGCCGCAAAGGCATTGGCTCGCTCGCGTGCCGCGCTCGGTAAAAAGCTGGCTAGCGCGCGCGCCCCCCGGCCGGCTACCGCAGCTACCGATGCACCACCGAGCAAACCCAGCAGCCACGCCGGTGCCGGGTCGATAATGATCGACCTGTTGTTGAGTTCGCGACCGAGCTGGTCGGCCGGCCCAAGCAACACGCGCATCCATGCCTCGCGAGTTAAGAACAACCCGACACTGGGCTTGGCGATGCGTTCTTCGACGGCTGCGAGCACGCGTCGGTAGCTAGTTTGCCAATCACGCGCGAACCCGGTTTCCGGGACAAGATCACCGATGGCGCGATGCGTGGTTGCCTGCGTGACATTGCCGGCTGCTTTGGTTGCGATCATTGACGCATGCACGCGCGACCGATCGTTTTCGATGATGTAGGCCAGCATCGCGCTATTGTTGGGCAACAACAAATCAAACGTGCGTTGCATCGGTTCGTAGCTCGGCGTGGGCAACAGCTCAAGCAGTTGTGGCGAACTCCAGATGCCTTGGCCTACGTGTGGTTTAAGGTGGCGCAGTGCTAACAAGCCTTGCTCGGCGAAATCTTGTTGCAACGACAACTGGCTTTCGATTTCGCGACTTAGCGTGGTGAGGAGTTGGGCATCAATGACCACCACGGCGTGGACGCCGAGCTCACGGGCCCAAGTTTGTAAACCGTGGGGTGTTAATGCAGGGAGCGCCGGCGCCACGAGTTCGGTTGATTCGCGGCCGCTGCGAATGACCAAATTTTGGAGCACTGGAGGATCGCCCGCTACCACAGCTAACGCCCACTGCGGATTTTTGACGACTCGTGGTGGCACGATGAGATGCCACCAGTTTTTCCAATGGCGCTCGTCGATATTAGTGAGCGTTAGGTCGGCAGAGATCACCGCTGCAACCTACCGCGGCTAGCGCACGACAACAAGCATTGCGGCCCTTGCAAGTCGTGGCTGGGCAGCGCAGCATACGGCCATGATGAAACTTCACATTGCTTCGATTGCAGCAGTTTTACTCACCAGCGGTACCGCCCTCGCTGGCGGTGGCGAAGGCCTTGGCGTAGGCGGTGATATTCAACTCAATGGTTTGGTCGGCCCTTCGGTCAACTACGATAGTGGATCGTTTCACGCCGGTGGCTTGCTCGCGTTTGCGGATCAGCCGGGCGACAACAATACTACGGTGGGCATCGGCGGCCGGTTTTTTTGGCATATTCATAGCACAGCGTCGTCGGACTTTTCGATCGGGGGACAACTTGGCCTGATTCATGGCCCAGACAACGTGCCGGTCACCAATGATAATATCGATCTGCTTTATTTCGAACCAGCGATGCAGATCCGTGCGTTTATCGCGCCAAATGTTGCGTTGAGCTTTACCAGTGGCTTCTCGATTGGCTTGGCCGATGCCGATGGTATCGATCTAACCTCGCAGATAACTGCGACTACGGGGCTGCACTACTACTTCTTCTAGCTGGCATTCCCGACGACGATCCACCACGACTGGCGGCGTTGGCGTTGCGCTTCCGGTCCTTATTGGCAAGAGCCAACTGCGGTCCGGTGCTCACGCCGCCTTGCCAGCCGTGTGCCTCGTCGCCGGGCTGCGGTGTGCAGGTTTTCGACGAGGATTGCGTGGGATACTCGTGGGGACGTTGGTGGCGAACTCGGAACGCGGTCGACGGACGACCGGGTATGGCAACCGAGCTAGACGAAGATTTTTATGGCTCGCGAGTGGCTGCAAACAGTTCGCGTAATTTGGCTGTGCCATGCGCCAACGCTGTGAAAAATGCCTGCATTGGATTCCAGTCGTGGGCGGCCGCAGTGTTGCTAGCGTGCTCGGGCGGGTGAGTGTTTGCTGCGGTCGAAGCATCAAGTGGAAATACGATCGACACTACGCCACCACCGACGTCGACGGTGTAGTTCGGCGCAATGCT